>JAAXZE010000153.1 GCA_012720075.1 Clostridia bacterium | reverse complement strand
TTTGAAATTTAAGTATTGACAAACAACTTATCCACATTGTAAAATAGCTACAAGGTAGGATGGTAGAGATAAAATCCAAATAAGTGTCAAAACGGTAGGATGGTAGAATGGTAGGATATGCAAATTTTAAAAATTTAGCATTCCTATGGGATGCTTTTTTGTTTTCCTCCGTTTGATCTACTGTACCTACCTAAGTACAAAAATCAGAAGGAGGAATTTTTATGTTCAAAAAAATCAGTTTGGTCTTATTCTTAATTATTTCGTTAATACTGGCAGGCTGTGGAGGTCAGTCGTCTCAAACATCCGGCGGAGCACCGGAAGCAACTGACAATGGGGAAGTTAAAAAGATAGGTATCTTGCAGCTGGTGGAACACCCGGCCTTGGATGCTGCCCGGGAAGGTTTTTTGGATGGCTTGAAAGCTAATGGATGGGAAGAAGGCAAAAACATAACTGTCCAATATCAGAATGCTCAGAATGACCAAAGTAATTTAAAAGCAATGTCCAATAAATTGGTAAATGAAAAAATGGACCTTATTTTAGCCATAGCGACTCCCAGTGCTATTTCTTTAGCCAATGAAACTCAGGAAATACCTATTTTAATAACTGCTGTTACTGATCCGGTGGCGGCCAATCTGGTTGAAAGCATGGAAAAACCCAATACCAATATTACAGGAACCACAGATATGAATCCTATTGAACAGCAATTAAAGTTGGCTTTGGAAATTGTACCCAATATCAAAACTTTGGGAGTAATTTATAATGCCGGTGAAATAAATTCCCAGGTTCAGGTAGAAATTCTTAAAGAAAAAGGTAAAGCCCTCGGTATAGAAAATTTTGTGGAAGCAACAGTGGCTAATGCCGGTGAAGTCATGCAAGGTGCCCAATCACTGGTGGGCAGAGTTGATGCAATCTATATTCCTACGGACAATACCGTAATGTCTGCCTATGGGGCAGTTGTGCAGGTAGCAGAAGAAAACAAGGTTCCCTTATTTACCGGTGAGGCCACGGCTTTGGAAACCGGCGGTATTGGCACCGTTGGGATCGATTATTATAATTTAGGCAAACAAACCGCCGATATGGCCGACAAGGTTCTAAAAGGAAGCAATCCTGCTGAAATGCCTATAGAAGAGCAAAAAGATCCTCAATTGATTATTAATAAGGCCGGTGCTGAAAGATTAGGCGTTACAATACCTGAAAGCTTCTTAAATAAGGCAGATCAAGTAATAGAATAGATTTTACCTTTTCAACAGGTTTATTACTCTAAAGGAGTTGTTACTATTGTCGCTGAATTTTTGGCTGGGGATTTTACAACAAGGAATATTTTACGGAATAATGGGTTTAGGAATATACCTGACATTTAGAGTATTAAACTATGCGGATTTAAGTGTTGAAGGCACTTTTACCCTGGGAGGGGCGGTAGTTTGTACGTGTATTCTTAAAGGCCTTGATCCGTTGCTAGGAACATTTCTGGCTATAATTGCAGGTACCATTGCCGGTACTTTTACCGGATTCCTCCATACTAAGCTAAAAATAACACCGTTATTATCGGGTATTTTAACAATGACCGCCCTTTATTCCATCAATTTAAGAGTAATGGGCAAGGCCAATTTATCCTTACTGCGCCAGGAAACACTGATCTCTAAAATTCAGCTTTTGGGTTTGAGTAAAGACGGGGCAGCCCTTGTATTGGGCAGTATTACCATAACTT
>JAAXZE010000152.1 GCA_012720075.1 Clostridia bacterium | reverse complement strand
TGGAAGAAAAGATGGGGTATGTTACCACCTGCATCGCCTTCTTTTGCAAATATTTTCGTGAGAATTTTAAAATTGTTTACTTATGAAGAAAAACCGTTTTTAAGTTTAGTACTTTAAAACGGTTTTTGTCTACAAGCTGAAAGGTAGACACTGGGGTCTACCTTAAAATATTTCCTCTTATTCCGATAATTTTTTCGATTACCGGTATGTCAACTTTGGCTTTTTCCAGAGCTTGCTTCACAATCATTTTTAACCCGCCGCAACAGGGCACTTCCATCCGGGCAATGGTAATACTTTGAATATTGTTGTACTTAATTATTTGGGCCAGCTTTTCGGCATAGGGGGCAGTATTGTCCAGTTTTGGACAGGCAATGGCTACTGCTTTATCTTTTAATAATTCTTGTTGAAAATTGGGATAAGCCACCGGTACACAATCGGCGCAAAGTAAAAGATCGGCATTTTGGAAATAGGGCGCATTTATTGGAACCAGATGGAGTTGAACAGGCCATTGCCTCAGTTCCGAATTAATATTAACTTTTTCCGAGGTATTGGCATCTGTCTCCAAGGTTTGCGGTCTGCTTCCGGGGCAGCCGAAAAATTGGGGTCTACTTCCTGGGCAACCACTGCCCATGGAATTTTCTTTTTTGAGTTGTTTTATTCTTTGTTGAACAGCCATTTCATCAAATTCTTCGGCTTCTCTTTCAATAATTTCGATGGCTCCTTGGGGACATTCTCCCAAACAATTGCCTAAACCGTCACAGAGGTTGTCCGCTATCAGTTTGGCTTTACCGTTAATAATTTGAATTGCTCCTTCATGACAGGATGGGATACATAGACCGCACCCATTGCATTTTTCTTCATTAATATGAACAATTTTTCTTAAAACCATTTTTTATTCCTCCTTTATACAGGTTTAACGACTGGTTTTGTTAGCAATTTTTCTTTCTAGGCTAATTATAAGGTAATTAAATATAAGATACGGTGATAATAGTCACAAAAAAGAAAAAATTTCTCTTAATTTTCAAGCTGACTTTAAAAGCCGAAATGTTGGAATAGTTGGATAAAGAAAATTTAAGGTTAGGTCAACTTTGTTGGCAGATATCCCTGCGCTAGGTTAAGGCTAATATTACGTTTCACAGTGTCATCGTGACATTGATAGATATATCAACTGTTAAAGCAAATAAACCGCCTAAAAAGGCGGTTTATTTGCTTACTTCAGCATTTCTTCCATATCTTCTTGGGCATTGCCGATAAGTTTTAAACCGAAGTTATCCACCAGAACTTTTAATACGCCGGGGGTAATAAATTCCGGTGCTTTGGCGCCAATACGGATGTCTTTTACACCTAAGCTGAATAAACCTAAAAGTATTGCTACCGCTTTTTGTTCAAACCAGGATAAAACAATACTTACCGGCAGCTCGTTTACGCTACAGCCGAAAGCATCGGCCAGAGCCACAGCAATTTTAACTGCGGAAATGGAGTTGTTGCATTGGCCTAAATCTATATAACGGGGGATGTTTGTACCCGGTACGGTACCGTAATCAACATCATTAAATCTAAATTTTCCGCAGGAAGTTGTTAATATAACACAGTCTTTAGGTAGAGATGTGGCCAATTCTCTGTAATATTCATTTCCTTTACCGGGAGCGTCACAGCCGGCAATTACAAAGAATCTCTTGATCTTTCCCGCTTTTACAGCTTCAATAATTTCCGGTGCCAAGCCCAGAACGGTTTGATGGTGGAAACCGGTAGTTAACATTTTATCGGAATCAACATTGGCTTCCGGCAATTCCAAAGCTTTGTTAATTAGCGGTGTAAAGTCATCATTTTCTATTTTCTGTACTCCTTCTAAGCCCGCCACTCCATAGGAGAACATTCTGTCGGCATAAGATCCTCTGATAGGCATAACACAGTTGGTAGTGGCAAGTATTGCTCCGGGAAACTCTTCAAATACTTTTCTTTGGTCGAACCATGATTTACCTATATTACCTTTTAAGTGAGGATATTTCTTTAATTCGGGATAGCCATGGGCAGGCAGCATTTCTGAATGGGTATAAATATTAACGCCTTTACCTTCGCTTTGTTTTAATAATTCTTCCAAAGCCAAGAGGTTGTGACCGGTAACCAGTATTGCTTTGCCTTCAATTTTATCGTTGGTAACCTGAACGGGAGCAGGAACACCCAGTTTTTCGGTATGGGCTTTATCCAGCAGTTCCATTACTTTAATGGTAGCGGAACCAACTTTTAAAGCCATTTTAATATGTTCATCCAAATTGAAGTTGACATTGGTCAAGGTGAAATAAAGGGCTTCGTGGGTAATTTTGTCTACTTCCGGGTCAGTATAGCCAAGTTCTCTGGCATGGGTGGCATAAGCAGAAATTCCTTTGAGCCCGAAAATTATTGTGTCCTGTAAACTCGCTAAATCTTCAGTTTTACCGCAAACGCCGACTTTGGTGCAGCCGCCTTTTGGGGTTTGTTCGCATTGATAACAAAACATCTTATCTTCCTCCTTCTTTTATAAAAATTACATTTTCATCATAATGGAAATTCAGTACTAATGTGGTGATAAATATCACACTTTGCATATTTTTTTTCGTTAAAATAAAATTATCAAAAAAAGTAAGGGGCCAAAAGGGTAGAAGTCTTACACAAAATATAAAAAAGGCCTGATGGAAGGAGTAGTAAGATGGATTTTTATAAAATAGAAGGCTGTAAAAGCAGTCGTGGGTGCCCCCGGGCTGTAGGCAATACCGGAATTTTACAGGAAAAGTTGGAAGGTGTAATTAAAACAACCAATTTCGCCCAAAAACGGCAAAACCAATTAGGCTCTGAACTTAAACACCATCAGATCTTTAAAATTGGCCTGGCCGGATGTGCTAATTGTTGCTCTCAACCTCAGATTAAAGATGTCGGCTTCGTTGCTAAATCACTGCCTGTTATTGACCAAGAAGCGTGTATGCTTTGCGGCCGGTGTGTAAGGGCCTGTAAAGAACGGTCCCTTTCCATATTAGATAGGGAAGTTCATCTTAACAAAGAAAAATGTTTAGGCTGCGGTGACTGCCGTCGGGTCTGTTCCATTGGAGCCATCAGTGCCTCACCATTAATCTGGCGATTGCTCATTGGTGGTAAATTGGGCCGCCATCCTCGATTAGCAAAAGAAATAAGAGAGATTTCATCCCAGGAAGGAGCTCTTTTCCTTGAAAAATGCATAAATAAAGTTTTGAATTCATCTCCCCAAGAAAGAATAGCCGATATTTTGATGGAATGAAGACAAGGTTAAACACAGCAAAATAATAGTTATAGCTTCTAAGGGTTATTTTGTTATAATCAAGGGAGTAGTATTATTATTTTTCAGCGGGCGGGGGAGATAAAGTGAGGAAAAGGGGCTTGGCGGTTCTTGTTCTGATATTGTCTTTATTGATACAACATCCGGTACACGGAGCAGTATTTTTACAACGGGTATGTTTAAAGGCCGTAGGCGATATCATGGTGCATGATATTCAATACCAGCAGGCTTTTGACCCCAAAACGGGGACTTATGATTTTTATCCTATGTTTGCCAAGGTTAAGAAGAATTTGGAAGCAGATATTTTGGTAGGCAACTTGGAAACCACTCTCAGCGGGCAGGAGCTGGGCTTTTCCGGTTATCCTCGCTTTAACAGTCCTGATAATTTGGCGGAAACTCTGGCCAAGTTAAATTTTGATTTGCTTTTTACAGCTAATAATCATTGCTTGGACAAGGGAGAGTATGGACTAAGGCGAACTATTGAGGTTTTGGATAAAAATAATATTCTTCATACCGGCACTTTTCGAAGCAGGGATGAAGCACAGAAACCCTGTATTATTACGGCCAAGGGGATATCCTTTGGATTTTTGAATTACACTTATGGTACAAACGGACTCAAAGTGCCGGAAGGTAAAGAATATTTAGTCAATTACATAGATGTGGAAAAAATGGTCCGTGATATCGGTACTTTAAGACCATTGGTTGACATGGTGGTAGTAGGACTGCATTTTGGCAATGAATACTGGCAAAATCCCAGTGAGGAGCAGCGTTTTTTGGTTAAGGAAGCGGTCAACGCCGGTGCCGATATAATATTGGGCAGTCACCCCCATGTCCTACAACCCTTTGAATTTATTGACGTTGAAGGCAAAAAAGCTTTTGTAGTTTATTCCCTGGGCAACTTTGTCTCTGCTCAAAAACAAAGATATACCGATAGTGTGGCAATTTTAGAAATAATAATTGAAAAATCGATTTTAGATAAACACCCCAAAATAGTACAAGTGGATTTTACACCTATTTGGGTTAGACGTTTTTATGAACTGGGGAGGCTCAAAATGGAAGTAATTCCCGTTGAAAATTACAATGAAGCGGGGATTCCTTTAACGGCTTTTGATGAGGAGAAAATTGTGCAAGTAAACAGTGATGTAAACAAAATGTGGGTTCCTGTGAAAGAAAAAAATAAAAATAATCTTGTTTTCAGTCTTTGGGCTAATAACTTTTTGCCTGTTGCCAATCCGCTTCGGTGGTTACCGGCCTTAGTGGGAAGATAATAGTACTATTTTCAGTCCTCCTCTGCATAAAATTTTGTGAGGCAGAGGAGGATTGTTTATGGGCAAAAGGTTTCCTTTTTTTATGTTTCTATGGATTTTTCTCTATTGTTTTATTTTCATATCAGGATATACTTCAGTTGGGATAATACCGGATAAAGTATATATTGAGGGGATTGAAATTGGTGGACTGACCAAACAGGAGGCTTTGGGGAAAGTTAAGGAATATTTTAGCCATATAAATTTTACCTACCAAAATTTTTATTGTTCCTTTACTCCTGAGGAGTTAGGTATCGAGATTGATTATGAAAGCTCCTTCAAGCTATTGGAAGACCGGCAAATACTGCAAAGGGTTGAGATGAACTTTCAGGACACACATTTTACTCTAGTTAAAAGATTTGATCTGAATAAATTGGAGCGAACTCTCAAATTAATTGGCGAAGGTATCAATAAACCTGCCCAAAATGCCGCATTTGAAATAATAGACGGTCAGCCGGTAGCTAAACCTGAAAGCAGGGGAACAAAGCTGGAAGAGGAAATTCTTCTTAAAAAAATTACCGATGGAGCTCTGAAAAACCATTATATCATCCCTGTTGGTGTTGTCGAACCCAGTATTACCGCAAAAGAACTGGAAGAATTAAAACCCTTTTCCCTTTTGGGACAATATACAACCAAATTTGTAAAAAATTATAATCGAACTGAGAATATAAAATTGGCCTGTGAAGCTATTAAAAATACCTTGCTTGCTCCTGGAGAAGTTTTCTCTTTTAATGACGTGGTAGGTCCCAGGGAAGAGGAAAGAGGTTATCTGACCGCTATGGTAATTCAAGGCGGTGAGTTTGTGCCCGGTTTAGGGGGAGGGGTTTGCCAAGTATCCAGCACCTTATACAATTGTGTGCTGTCTGCCGGTTTAGAGATTGTAGAAAGACATCGTCATAGTTTGCCAGTTGGTTATGTGCCACCCGGTCAGGATGCCACTGTGGTTTATGGTCTTAAGGACTTTAAGTTTAAAAACAATACTCAGAGGTATCTGTTATTGGATTACCATATAGAAGACCAGAATTTAACCATCTTTGTTTTCGGCTCCAAAGAAAAGGCCGCCTAATTTAAAGGCGGCTAAGCTTTTTCCAGCCAATAACTAACACCAGAAGTAGTAAGGAGCAGATTATTATGGTGCCTCCGGGCGGCAAATCCAGATAAAAAGAAGCAAGCAAACCGGAAAAAACGCTTACTTGGGCAAAAAAGACGGAAAAGACGGTGGTTTGGCGGAAACTTTTGGCTACTTGCAAACCGGTAGAAACAGGCAGAGTGATTAAAGCCGAAGTCAAAAGAACCCCGGTTATTTTAATACACACCACAATGGTCAAAGAAGTCAGCAAGAGAAAAATAATATTAATCTTTTCAGTAGCCAGTCCGCTGATTTTTGACGCTTCTTCATCAAAGGTTATGTAAAAAAGTTTGTTGAATAAAATAAGGGTTAAGACAAAAACCACTAAAGAAATCAAAAGGATAGAATTTAAATCTGAAGAGGAAATAGCTATAATGCTCCCGAATAGATAGCTTAAAACATTAGTTGTATCACTGCCGCCCAAAGTTATAAGAATTATTCCCAAGCCTAAACCGGCGGCCATAATAATTGCTATGCTTAGTTCTTCATATTTTTTAAAGTTTTTTCGTAAGAAGTCAATGGACAGACCGGACAGCAAAGTAATAATCAAGGCTGAGACGGTGGGGTTTATTCCCAGAAGCAACCCCAGTGCAATACCGGCCATGGAAATATGGGATAAAGCATCACCAATCATGGATAGTCTTTTTAAAATTAAGAAGGAGCCCACCAAAGGACAGATGACAGCTATTATACAACCTGCTAATAAGGCTCGTTGCATAAAACCGTAGTTTAGAAATTCCATTTAAACCTCCGCAATCTTTTTTGATATTTATCGGTGCGCCCCGGAGAGCAAGCGGTTAAGTCTTAATTGCTTTTTTTGGCATATTCTTTAATTTTGGTATCATTTACAGCCAATATTAAATCGGTCTCATCAATCATCCACCGTAAATCATGGGAAACAAAAATAATAGTAGCGCCTTTGCGGTGAAGGAAGGCCAGAGTCTTGGCTATGGATTGTTGTGATTTTTCATCGATTCCAACAAAGGGTTCATCCAGAATAATAATTTCGGGCTCGGTAACCAGGGTTCGGGCCAAAAAAACCCTTTGGCTTTGACCTCCCGAAAGGCTTCCTATAAGGGATTTTTCATAACCTCCTAAATTAACAAGTTCTAAGGCATTTTGAACCTGTTTTTTAATTTTAGAAGTCATAAAGGGTAAAAAAATATTGGACATTAAAGGAGCGGCTATTACTTCTTCCACACTGGCCGGAAAGCTGGTATTGAAAGAAGTGGCTTTTTGGGAAAGATAACCTATTTTGGACCATCCCGTAAAATCATCGATAGTTTCTCCTTGTAAGTAGACTTGTCCTTTCGAAGGGCGTAATTCCCCTAAAATTATCTTTATTAACGTACTCTTTCCTGCGCCATTGGGACCGATTATTCCCACCATTTGACCTCTGGCGATACGCAATGTTATATTATGTAAGATATAGTCTTCTTTAGAGTAGGCAAAAGATAT
>JAAXZE010000151.1 GCA_012720075.1 Clostridia bacterium | reverse complement strand
TGATTCAATATTTTACGGTTTTTCTTCTTCAGCATATCATCGCCCCAAATCATTGATATATCTCTATTTTACTAGAAAATTAGGTTGATTTGGGATTTCTTTGAAAAAAAGACTGCCGACAAAGACTTTGTCGACAGTCTGAAGCCTCCCCAATTTGGGGAGACTTAATTACACCTGAAAAATTTATAAAATTCTCTTCAAAAATTCCCTGGTCCGTTCCTGAGTGGGATTATTAAAAATCTGTTCAGGAGGTCCTTCTTCGGCAATGACTCCTTTGTCCATAAAAACAACTCTATCTGCCACATCTCTGGCAAACTCCATTTCGTGGGTAACAATCAGCATGGTGAGACCACTTTCGGCCAGTTCCTTCATTACCTTCAGAACTTCCCCCACCATTTCAGGGTCCAAGGCCGATGTCGGTTCATCAAACAGCATGACATCCGGTTCCATGGACAGGGCACGGGCGATGGCTACCCGCTGTTTTTGTCCCCCTGATAATTGCTTGGGCTTGGCATTTATATACTGTTCCATTCCCACTACTTTCAAATATTTCAGGGCAATCCGTTCCGCTTCTTCTTTAGAACGTTTCAAAACCTTTACCTGCCCTACAACACAATTACTCAAAGCATTGTGATTATTAAAGAGATTAAATTGCTGGAAAACCATCCCCATTTTGGTCCGGTAAGCGTAAATATCATGCTTGTCATCTAAAATGTTTTCTCCCCGGTAAATTATTTCTCCACCGGTAGGCTTTTCCAACAAGTTAATGCAACGGAGAAGGGTTGACTTGCCGGAACCCGATGAGCCTATGATACAGACTACTTCTCCTTTGTTCACCGTCAGGTTGATATCTTTCAACACTACGTTTTTGCCAAAGGATTTGCTTAAGTGTCTAATCTCAATTATCTTTTCCATGGTTTCACCCCTCTTCTAATGATTTCCGTCGTTTTTTGTTCTTCGCAGCATATCCTCAGGAGTTGCTACTTGCATTTGATTACCGACCAAATCATAATTCTCCGGCCCATCCAGTCTTTTTTCTATATAACGCAAAATCCTGGTTACCGAATAAGTCATAACAAAATAAATAATGCTGGCGATAAAGAAGGCTTCAAAATACCTAAAGTTATTGCCTGCAATGGATTTGGTATTGAAGAACAACTCTGTAACGGAAATAACATTAAGAACCGAGGTATCTTTAATATTGATAACAAATTCATTTCCCGTTGCCGGTAAAATATTGCGGATTACCTGAGGCAAAACAACATTGACCATGGTTTGAAAATGATTCATTCCAATGGCATGGGCGGCTTCAAATTGTCCTTTATCGATGGAAATAATACCTCCGCGAACAATTTCCGCCATATAAGCTCCTGTGTTAATGGAAACGATAAAAATTGCCGCTACCGTGCGATTCATTTGGATATCAAAGGCTTGAGCCGAACCAAAAAAAATAACCATAGCTTGTACAATCATTGGGGTTCCCCGGAAAAATTCAATGTACATAGCCAGAATAGTATTAATAATTTTCAGGAACACCCTTCTAAAGCCCCGTTCGGGAATGGGGATAGTTCTAATGACTCCAATCAATAAGCCAATAACCCAGCCAATGGTAGTACCGATAATAGAGATATACAGTGTTATTCCGGCTCCACGCAGAAACATGGGCCAAAAGTTGGTAGCAATTTTTATTACCCACTCTAGAGTCATCATTACCCTCCTCTAGCAGCTAAAACTATACACCGGCTGTAAAAAGTACAGCCGGTATAAAAAGCTTCTTATTCAGCTGCAGGTTGATTTCTGATAGCTTCGTCCATAATTCTGGTTTGTTCTTCAAGGGAAATACCTGCTAATATTTGGTTAATCTTTTCGGTTAGCGGGCTTCCTTTTTTAAGACCTACAGCAATGGCGGTATCGTCATCGGAAGTTTTAAATCCGTCGGTGAATTCCACCATTACAAAATTTTCATTGGCGGCCGAAGCGCTGACGGCTTCAGGTCTTTCGGAAACATAGCCGTCTATTATTCCGGATTCAAGGGCCACTCTCATGGCAGGGAAGTTATCCATAGCCGGCTGTTTGTTTACACCTTCAATCTGGTCAATAACAGTATAATGGAAGGTATTTAATTGAGCAGTGATTTTTGCTCCTTTAAAATCTTGAAGAGTAGTAGCGTTTTCATACTTGCTTCCTTTTTTAACAACCATTACTAAATCCGATTTGTAATAGTTGATGGAAAAGTCAATGGTTTCTTTCCGCTCGGCGGTGGGGGACATACCGGCAATAATTGCATCAATTTTACCGGAGGTCAATGCCGGAACAAGACCGTCCCATTCGGTTTTAACAATTACTAATTCTTTTCCTAAGCCTTCGGCAATTCTTTTGGCAATTTCAACATCATAGCCGCCTGCGAATTCAGCGCTGCCTTCAATTTTTACTGCACCGTTAGAATTATCCAGCTGGGTCCAGTTGAAGGGAGGATAGCCACATTCCATACCTACTCTGAATACTTCCTTTTCTGCTTGTTTTTCATTAGCACCCTGTTGCTGGGACTTTTCAGAGCTGCCGCCGCATCCTGAAATTAGCAGCGCCAAAGCTAAAGACACTACTAAAAGAATTAATAAATTCCTTCTCATTAATGAATCTCTCCTTTTTAAATTTTTTCATTCAAAAATTCTTAGAAAAGCCCGTCCAATATCCAATAGTGTAAAAAAGGCCTGAGATGAACTCAGGCCGTAATAAACTTACTTACCCTATTCCCCTCCTCTTTCCCAAACGAGATAGCACAACTCAATAAACCTGGGAAGTTTATTGAGACAGTTCTGCAGCTCTTAACTGCAGCCCCAGCAAATAATACTGAGGGTATTATTTGCTTCGGCGGCATTTCCTTCTCCTTAGCCTCATTGCTCCTCACACTCCACTAAAGACTGTTAAATGCCGCGCCTCTACCTCACCTGTAAAAGTGAGGCCTATATTAAGTTGTTCACAAATTTCCTAGGTTAATATTACGATAATCTCAAATCAGTGTCAATTAGGAATATGAAAAATTGTTACAATATAATTTTTTTATTTGAATAAGTCCTAATTATAAATAAATATGGCATAGCCAAAAGGGAGACTTAGGGTTAAGTCAAAAATTCAGAACCTTGAACTCTAAACCACAAAAAAAAAGCTGCTAAAATGCAGCTACTATTGGTGCCTCGAGGCGGAATCGAACCACCGACACGAGGATTTTCAGTCCTCTGCTCTACCGACTGAGCTATCGAGGCAAATGGCGGAGCCGACGGGAATCGAACCCGCGATCTTCGGCGTGACAGGCCGACATGTTAACCGCTACACTACGGCTCCATATCAGGAGGCAGGAGGCAAGAATTGCCTTTTCCTGCTTCTTGCTTCCGGCCTCTTGCTTCTTGTTGGTGACCCATGGGGGACTCGAACCCCCGTTACCGCCGTGAAAGGGCGATGTCTTAACCGCTTGACCAATGGGCCATGTCAGGAGGCAGGACGCATGATGCAGGAAGCAAGACTTGACTTGATAAATCGCATGCAGATTAATCTTCATCTTGTTTCTTGCCTCTGGCCTCTTGCTTCTTGAATGGTGGGCGATGACAGGATCGAACTGCCGACCCCCTGCTTGTAAGGCAGGTGCTCTCCCAGCTGAGCTAATCGCCCATACAGGATGCAGGAAGCAAGATGCAGGAGGCAAGATTTACCTTTTCCTGCTTCTTGCTTCTGGCCTCTTGCTTCTTGTTGGTGACCCATGGGGGACTCGAACCCCCGTTACCGCCGTGAAAGGGCGATGTC
>JAAXZE010000150.1 GCA_012720075.1 Clostridia bacterium | reverse complement strand
TTTCCACGGGATAGAAACCGTTGTTAGATGAAAATTTCTTGATTATTAATTCTTTGGCAATTTCCAATTCCTTTTCCGGGGTGAATTTTTCCGTTAAATTCTTCTCAATTAAAGTACTGTCAATGCCTTTATTTTTTAATTCATAAAATAATACTTTTCTCCCTTTGGGTTTTAAACGGCAACGGCTTTCAATCCAAAGCTGACAAAATTTATCATCATCCAGGTATGAAAGAGCTATTAGATAGTTTATTACTTCTTGGATTAATTGTTTATTATAGTGTTTTTTTTCTAAATAGTTTATAACCTCTTGAGTTGTACGGGGTCGATAGGCTAAATATTTCAAAGCTTGAGATTTAGCTTTTTCTAAAGTCATTTTACCGCCGGCTTGTCTTCGCCGTTACTGTTATGGCCCATAGGAATATTCAATAGTTGTTTCAATCTGGTTTCTATCTTTTGACATATTTCCGGATTCTCTTTCAGAAATTCTTTGGCATTTTCCCGACCTTGTCCTAGACGCTCGTCTTCAAAAGAATACCAGGCGCCGCTTTTCTTTATTACATCTAGTTCAGTAGCTAAATCAAGAATACTTCCTTCTTTAGAAATCCCTTTTCCATACATGATATCAAATTCGGCCTGCTTAAAGGGAGGTGCTACTTTATTTTTCACAACTTTAACCCTGGTCCTGTTTCCCACCACATCGACCCCTTGTTTAAGGCTGTCGACTTTCCTTACTTCCAAGCGAACAGAGGCGTAAAACTTTAAAGCTCTGCCACCCGGTGTTGTTTCAGGACTGCCAAACATTACACCGACTTTTTCTCTGATTTGGTTAATAAAAATAGCCGTTGTCTTAGATTTGCTTATTGCACCGGTCAGTTTTCGTAAAGCCTGGCTCATTAAACGGGCCTGCAACCCTACATGGGCATCCCCCATCTCTCCTTCAATTTCCGCCCTGGGTACTAAAGCCGCAACCGAGTCAACAACAATGACATCAAGGGCTCCGCTTCTTACTAATGCTTCAGCAATTTCTAACGCCTGTTCACCGGTATCAGGCTGCGATACCAATAAATTATCAATATCCACACCTAGATTTTGGGCATAGATGGGATCTAAAGCATGTTCAGCATCAATAAATGCGGCAGCTCCTCCGGCTTTCTGGGCTTCGGCGATAATATGCAAAGCTACGGTGGTTTTACCTGATGATTCAGGACCGAAGATTTCAATAACCCTGCCTCTGGGAACTCCGCCCACTCCAAGAGCCGCATCCAAGGCCAATGATCCGGTTGGAATTACCTCTACATTAAGGTGGGTTTGCTCACCCAATTTCATTATAGAACCTTTGCCAAATTGCTTTTCTATTTGATTTAAAGCTATTTCCAGCGCCTTGCGTTTGTCTTCAATCATCTTTCTCCTCCTCCCGAACACTAGTTCGTTTTTATTATAATTAAGTGTATTATTTTTTGCAACCAAAAAAAGTAATAATTATTCCCTTTATTTTTGTTGTTCCACAACCTTTCTTTCCAAGATAAATCCACTTTGGAGGTTAAAAATTTTTATACTGTCCACTGCCGATAATTTATATTCTCCGTTAATATTCTGAAAATGCAAAAGAGCTACGGTATAAGGAATTTCCTTTGTGGCCTGCAATCCTCTAATTCCGGCCGCGCCGGTAGTCCCGGCATCTATTACAAGAGTAGAATCTTCTTCATAAATTTTAAATTGATGGTCATGACCATGGAGAATAAGGGGAACTTTACCGGCAAGGATTTTTCCGATTTTGTAATTATGGATGGCCAGAATATGAGGAGGTTCATCACTGTTATTCTCCAATAAATCCAGCAATTTTTGCTGGTAAATATTAATGGTATCAGAATCCGGTGAAGCTATATTATTGGTTAGCGATGCCGGATCATGTAAACCTATTATTCTAAGGCCTTTAACGATGGCAACTCCTTCCGAAATAACGTGGACTTGAGGAAACTGGCTTATTTTTTCGACAATAGCCGGCGAATCATGATTACCGGGGATAAATATATACGGAACGGGGATACCCTTTAGAAATTCCAACAATTGAGCCTCTATTGGCGTGGCATAATCAGTGAAATCACCGGTATCAATAACAAAATCAACTTTAAAACTATTTACTACTTGTCTTACAAATTTTAAGGCCGCTTGATTATTATGATAATCGGAAACATGCAATACCTTTACGGAACCTTCAGCAGTACTTAATGTTTGCAGGGAATTGATTTTTTCAAATAAAAGATAAAAATTTTCTGCCATAATTTCTAACTGTTTACCTAAAGTATCAATTTGCACAAAGGCCTGTTCAGCCAAGCCCATCATCCAAGGAGCAGCCTGTAATGCTCCATGATATTCAGGATTTTGAAAGCCTTTGATATCAAAGGTTGCAAAAGCACTTACCATTAGTACTGAAAAAACCAGCGCCCCCACAGCTAAACCACAAAGGAGGGGTTTAAGCCTATTTCGCTGATACAATAAGCTTCCCGCTGCTCCTCCTAATAATGCTAAGACTAAAAGACGGAATAAAAAGATTTTGCTTATTTTGCGAATCTGGTTTTCAAAGTTTTCCAGTATTTGGGCATGATTAGGGCTGCTTTCCAACATATTTTGCAACAAATTGACATCTACGTTCTCTAAAGCGATGGTCAATTTAAAAGGCGCCATATGGGTTTTGGCTCTTACGGTACCGAATGGAGTAATTTTAAAATCTGTAAAGCCGTGATCAAAAATCTGTATGGCCAGACTGAATTCCAAAGCTTCAAAATTAAAGTTCATTTGGCCGAAAAAACTCATAAAAAAAAGGGTTCCTATTAGAGATAATAATATAATACTAAACCAATATTTAAAAGGACCGGCTTTCAAATTGTTCTAAACTCCTTTTTAGCAAGTATAAAGCCCAATTAGCTGAACGCCAGCGGATATCATTTCTGGTTCCTGAAAAAATAAACCTTTCCCATTTATTTATGTTTTCACCGACCAAGGCGATATATACCAGTCCTACAGGTTTATCCGCCGTACCCCCTTGGGGACCGGCAATTCCCGTTATAGCCAGGCTAATGTCCGCTTGCAAAAGTTTCCTGACCCCTTGGGCCATGGCTAATGCGGTTTCCTGACTTACGGCTCCATACTTTTCCAAAATTTCTTCCGGTACACCAAGGATGTTCTTTTTAACGGCATTGTCATAAGCTATTATACCTCCTAAAAAATAGCGGGAACTACCGGGAATATCAGTAATTCTCTGAGCAATTAATCCGCCGGTACAGGATTCGGCTGTAGCCAGAGTCCATCTCTTTTTATTTAAAAGACTTCCTACTATTTCTTCAATCCTGGTATCGTCTGAAGCAAAATAGTACTCTCTTAACCTTTTTAAAATTTCTTCTTTTACCGGGGTTATTATCTCATTAAATTCCTCCTGAGAACTTACTTTGGCTGATAAGCGGCAATGAATTTCTCCGTCTTTGGCCAAAATGCTGATAGTCGGATTAGTCTGAGCTTTGAAGATATCCTGTAACTCCCAGTCCAATTTAGATTCCGAAATGCCAAGAAATTTCAAAGTATGGGAATGAAGGAAGGTACCTTTCGTTCTCAGTTTATTGTTAAGCCATGGTATGACTTGGTTAGTGAACAAAATTTTCATTTCTTTAGGGGGTCCGGGCAATAAAATATAGTATCTCTGGTCCTTTTCCAAGATTAATCCGCTGGCTGTACCCAGAGTATTTTCCAAAATTATAGCTCCCTCAGGAATTAAGGCCTGTTTTAAATTATTGGTGCTCATTTCTATTTCCCTGTTCTTAAAGTAATTTTTAATTCGCTTAACCTCATTTTGGTCTTCATAAAGAGGTATTTCCAATGCTTCACATAATGCTTCTTTGGTTAAATCATCTTCAGTTGGTCCTAAACCGCCGGTTAAAAATATAATTTGTGACCTTTGGGAAGCATTTATTACAGACTGTTTTATCCTTTCTTTGTTGTCACCTACCGAAGAAATATAATAAACATCGATTCCATATTTGGATAACTCTTTGGCCAAATATGCTGAATTGGTATCAACTATATCCCCTAACAGTATTTCGGTCCCCACACTTATTATCTCACCATGCAAACTAAACCCTCCCTATTATTTAAATCCTTTTTTATTTAGTTGTATATTATTGAAACCTGGTAGTCAATATCCCATCCCATAAGCTCACATTTTCAAAAATCAGAAACTTTGCACAAAAAAACGGAGTGCAACAATTAGGCTGCACTCCGGTTGATTATCTTTCGTAAACATTCACCGGAAATTTTTTCTTCTTTTATTAATCTATCTATTATCTCTTTTAACAAGTCAATATTTTTATTCAGCAAATCTTCAACTAACATTTCTTCTTGGTGAATTATCTCCTGAATTACTATATTGATTTTGGCTGAAGGCAAATCATCAGCGGAAACAACACCCAGGGATGACAATCCTGAGTTAATTATTGTCTTAGCCATTTTGACCGCTTGGTGAAAATCATTTCCGGCACCGGTGCTTTTATCACCTAGCACTATTTTTTCTGAAATTGCTCCTGCCAAACATACTTTTATTTGGTTGCGGAGTTCCTGGCAAGTATAAAGCTTCTGATCCTCTTCCTGGCTCTGGCGAACATAACCCAGAGCATTTCCCCGCGAAGTTACCGTTACTTGGGATACCGAATTGGGTTTCACCAATTCACTGATCAAAGCATGACCTGCTTCATGAACAGCCACCCGATGCAAAATTTGAGGATTGGCTTTATCAGCCAGTTTTTCCCCTAACATCACTTTATCAATGGCTTCTTTAAAATGCTGCAGGGTAATTACGTCACTATTGTTTCTTAAAGCCAGGATAGCAGCTTCATTAGCTACATTTTCTAAATGAGCGCCAGAAAAACCATAGGTCTCTTTAGCAATTTCTTTTAAACTGACATCATCAGCTAATTTTTTATTTTTAGTATGAAGTTCCAAAATTTCTAATCTGCCGTCCAGTGTAGGGAAGTCAACCTTTACCTGTCTGTCAAATCTTCCCGGTCGTAATAAAGCCTGATCCAGTAAGTCAGGCCTATTGGTAGCCCCAATAACCAAGATATTTACATCATCGTTATTATTAAGACCATCCATTTCAACCAAAAATTGGTTTAAAGTCTGGTCATACTCCATATGACTGGCGTGGCTCCCCCTTTGGGCTCCTAAAACATCAATTTCGTCAATAAATATTATAGCCCTGTTTTTATGACTTTTTCTGGCTTTTTCACGGGCTGCCTGAAAAATTTTCCTAACCCTTTGGGCACCCACTCCGGCATACATTTCGATAAATTCGGAACCAGACGTTGCAAGATAAACAGCATCGGAATAATTGGCTGCCGCTTTTGCCAAAAGGGGTTTCCCGGTACCCGGAGGTCCTGTTAAAAGAATACCTTTTAAGGGACGTATTCCCCTTTTTTTCATATCGTGTGAACGTATTAAAAACTCTAATGCTTCTTTTAGTTCCTGTTTGGCAACCTCTTGCCCGCCAATATTTTCGAATCTAAAATCTTTTACTGAATGTATTTCCTGGAAGGTTTCATTTTTAACTAACCCTTTTTTGTTTAGCATTAAATAAAACATTATTCCCAAAAACACTAAAATAATAAAGGGAGTAATATCATAACCCAAATAGAATAAAAAAATCATGACACCCAGTGAAATTCCCAAACTTACTTCCAGTATCATTTGAGATCACTTCCAATATTATTAATTATTTGAGGAAAGCTATTTTTATCTCGATTTAAAATGCAATAAAGGTAATTATCGTTATCTTCCAATTGTAAATAAAGATAGTCCCTTGAAATGGTTAATTTTGCCACTGATAAACCATATTGCAGGCTGCTTTCCCTTAGTTTCTCATGGAGATCGGAAAAATTATTTAAAGAGAGAGCTTCATATAAAACAGGATTTATCTCTTGATAAAAATCCACTAGCTTTTCATTGGGGTTACTGGATAACTCCAGATGCAGGTTTTTTTTTGTTAACACTTCATTTGCAGAAGTCAATAAATGTTCAAATTGGCCAGCCAAATTACTAACTTTGTTTAATCTTACTTTTAAAACCGGTTCTTTTTGACTTTTCTCCAGTCGATATTCACCAATCAATTCTGAATTATCTAATGTTACCGAAAGGGGCTCCTGAACAAAAATTTGGGTATAAAAAAAATAAGCTCCGAATAATAATCCTAGAGTTACAAGAAAAATTACAACTGTAATAATGATTTTATTAAAACCTTTAGACATTTCATTAAGCCTCCTTTCAGATATATATTATAACAATTAAGATATCTTAATTACCTTATGAAAAGGATGGAAGAAAAAACACGCCCGAAAGCGTGTTCTAAAAGAATATTAACATTATGATACCTAAAAGGATTCTTGAAATTATTCCGGCCATTATATCATCCAGCATAATTCCCAAACCCCCGGGAACTTTTTGCAGTTCATCAATTGGGGAAAATTTAAAAATATCAAAAAAACGAAACAAAAGGAAAGCAACGGGGTACAGCAACAAGGGAATATTCCATACCGAAATCCAAATACCAACCATCTCATCAAATACTATTTTAGGACTGTCATGCTCCTTTAAAATCTTTTCACCTAAATGACAAATAATTATACCTATTAATGACAAAATAAAAATCCACATTAAGTCTATCCGCCAAAAGCAGGCAATAATTAAACCCGTTAACGTACCCCAAGTACCGGGAGCCGGTTTTAAATATCCTGAACCGAAACCGGTAGCTAAGATTTTAATAAAAGACTCCATTACTTAAGACCCGCCTTTAAGAGTTTTCCTGCCTTGGAAAAATAATCCCAACCCGAATATAAAGTGAAAAATACTGCAATATAAATGAGATATTCGCCCAGAGGAATACCGATTATTTTCAGGATTATATCATTTATTAATATTGCTACAATGGCAACAATTTGGGAAACTGTTTTTAATTTGCCCAGTTTGCTGGCGGCAATGACCACACCTTCCGATGCGGCAACGGAGCGCAAACCGGTAACAGCGAATTCCCTTCCTATAATGACTACCGCTACCCAGCCCGAAATCTGTCCTAATTGAACTAAAGAAATAAGAGCGGCCGAAACCAATAGTTTATCGGCCAGAGGATCCATTAGTTTACCAAAATTAGTAATTTGCTTTCTTTTTCGGGCAATATATCCGTCTAATCCATCGGTGCTGGCGGCAACAATAAAAATAAGGGCGGCGAATAATTGCCCGTAAGGGATTTTTACGAGAAGCACTAACATAAAGACGGGAACTAAAATAATTCTAATTATAGTTAAAGTATTAGGTAAGTTCACGCTGTATCTCTCCTATTAAATCGTAGTCCTCCAGATGGGTGATTTTAACTTTCAGCAATTGACCGACGGTTAATTTTTCAGTGCTTTGGACCAGAATAACTGGGTCAATTTCCGGTGCTTCCCCCATACTACGGCAAACCCACAAGCTGTCATATCCCTCCAAAAGACCGTCAACTTGAACAATAAGAGGTTTATTTACAAGTTTTTGGTGCTTTTCTAATAAAATTTGATAAGAAATCTGCATAACTTTATCCAATCTTTTTTGTTTTGTTGCTTTTTTAATCTGTCCGGGCAATTTAGCGGCAGGGGTATTGTCTTCTTTGGAATACAAAAACGCCCCCACCCGATCCAATCGCATCTCTTGCAAGAATTTAATCAGATTATTAAAATTTTCTCTTGTTTCACCGGGAAAACCCACAATAAAAGTGGACCGTATGACTATCTCAGGAATATTAGCTCGCAGTTTGTGGATTAAATCAACAATTTCTTCTTGAGTAATATTTCTGCCCATACGCTTTAGTATGGAATTGTCAGCGTGCTGTAAAGGCAGATCAATATATTTACAAATTTTGGGCTCTGTTTTTATCACTTCTATCAGTTCATCATTAAAATTATTGGGATAACAATATAGTAATCGAATCCATCTCAGATTATCAATCTTTGCCAATTCTTTTAAAAGCTTTACCAATTGAACGCTGCCATAAATATCTTTCCCATATTGGCTGGTATCTTGTGCAATAAGGATAATTTCTTTTACTCCTTGATCAACTAAATATTGTGCTTATTCAAAAATAGCTTCTATGGGACGGCTGCGAAAGGGACCCCTTATTTGGGGTATTGCACAGTAAGTGCAAAAATTATCACAACCTTCAGCTATTCGTAAATAAGCATAAGGTTTGGAAGATGACACATAACGAGGTAATTCATGATATTTGTTGGAAAGGTCCATATTGACACTAATAATTTTTTCCCTATTTTGGAGGCCTGTATTGATTGCCTCGACAATTTTATGATAGCTGTCGGTACCTAGAAAAATATCAATTTCGGGGATTTCTTTTTTTAATTCTTGCTGATATTTCTGTACCAGGCAACCTACCACAACCAATAATTTACATCTGCCTGACTTTTTCTTTTCAGCCATTTCTAAAATAGTATTGATAGATTCTTCTTTTGCCGCTTCGATAAAACCACAAGTATTTATAACAATAATATCCGCAAGGGAACAATTATCGGTTATTTCTAGTTTTGCCTCATTAATAAGGGCCAGCATGTTTTCAGAATCAACAAGATTTTTAGGACAACCTAGGGTTACAATAGCTACTTTATTCAAAACAAGGTGCTCCCTTCCCTGCCTGATTAATTTATCAAAACTAAGTATATTATAACGGGTAATTATTTGTCAAAAGAAAGTCCTCTCTATTTTTGACTTAGAGAGGATGCTCCTGAAATTCGGAAAGGATAATCTCTTTTTCTATTACTTGACCTACCTTGCCAAGTATGCCAAGATCAGTTTCTCCTAATAACAGCTTGACAACTCCGGCATTACCCAGTTTGAACTTTAATTTCTCTTGAGCGGAGAAAATTTTTTTCTCCCCTTCATACATTGTACCTTCATAAACCAAGATATTATCACTATAAACCTGCATCCAGCATTTTTCCTGTGCGCTAGTTAAATCTAATATTTCAATTACTAATTCCTTTTTAGTTGGCATTTCCGTTTCAGTTTCCCCGTTTTCCTGTGGCTCAGGCTCTTGGCTTATGGGGGGTATCGGTTCTTCTGTCTGCCCTGTCTCCTGTCGAGGCGGTGTGACCTGGGAATCTTGAAAAAATCTACTGTAAAGATTTTGCATGCCAAAAAGCACCAATAGAGCCAAAATGCCTGAAATTACCGTCACATACTTTTTAGGAATTCTTTTTGGAGCGTTTTGCTCTATAGTTTCAGTTTTTTCAATTTCAAAGGCAGGGGCTTTACTTTCTTTTAAAAAACGGATTATTTCTTCATTGTCTGCAACGTTAAGAAATTTTGCATAGGTTTTAACAAAACCTTTGAGGTATACTCTTCCTGGAATTACTTCAAAATTCTCTTCTTCTATGGCTTCAAGATATCTTGTGCGAATTTTGGTTTCATTTTCGATATCCTCAAGACTTAGCCCCAATTGGATTCTCCTGGATTTTAAAATTTCGCCTATCCCGTGAATTTTAGCCACCTCCCCCTTCTAAACTGCATATTCTACAATAAGTATTTATTTCCTTCATTTAAGATAGATATTATATTTTTAATATTTCCCATACATTCTTTCAAAATCTTCAACGGTTATTAAAACCTGCCTAGGTTTACTGCCTTCATAACCTCCAATTATCCCTTTTTTCTCCATTATATCAATTATGCGGGCAGCCCGATTATATCCGACCCGAAAACGCCTTTGGATTAAAGAAATGGAGGCTTGTCCGTTTTCAATAAAAAGTTTGGCTACTTCCGGTATTAATTCGTCATCTTCATCGTCATTATTAGGTTTTTCTAATTCTATTTCCTGGTTTAATATTTCCTCATTATAAACCGGCTTTTCCTGCTGTTTTAAAAAGTTTACAACTTCTTCGACATCATTATCGGAAACAAATACCCCCTGGAGACGCACAGGTTTGGGATAACCGGTAGGATAAAAAAGCATATCTCCTCTGCCCAGTAATTTTTCCGCCCCATTCATATCCAATATTGTTCGTGAATCAGTTTGTGATGAAACGGCAAAGGCAATTCGCGATGGAATATTGGCTTTAATTATACCGGTAATGACATCGACAGAGGGCCTTTGGGTAGCAACCACCAAGTGAATTCCTGCCGCTCTGGCCATTTGGGCCAAACGACAAATTGCATCCTCAACATCGGCCGGCGCAACCATCATTAAATCAGCCAATTCATCAATTAAGACAACTATATAAGGTAATAATTCTTTATCAGTATTATTCTCTAATATACTTTGGTTATAACGATTAATATCTTTTACCCCGGAAGCGGCAAATAACTCATAGCGGTTTTCCATTTCATGCACAGCCCAACGTAAAGCCGAAGCCGCTTTTTTGGCATCGGTAACAACGGGAGTTATCAAATGAGGAATTCCATTATATGTGGTAAGTTCCACCATTTTAGGGTCAACCATTAAAAATTTCACTTCCCAAGGCTTGGCTTTAAACAATATGCTGGTTATTAACGCATTCATGCATACACTTTTTCCTGAGCCCGTTGCACCCGCTATTAAAAGATGAGGCATTTTTGAAAGGTCGGTAATAACCGGTTTACCGGCAATATCCTTTCCTAAAGCCACCGTAAGTTTAGACGGAGATTTTTGAAACTCCTCAGATTCTATTACTTCCCGTAAACTTACCGTTGCAATTTCCCGGTTAGGTACTTCTATTCCAATAGCCGCTTTTCCCGGAATAGGCGCTTCTATTCTTACCCCGGCAGAGGCCAGACTTAGTGCTATATCATCAGTCAGATTAACAACCCGGCTTACTTTTACTCCCGGTGCCGGCTGAAACTCATAACAGGTTATGGAAGGACCACAACTGACCTGTACCACCTTCCCCTGCACTCCAAAACTTTCCAGTGTATTTTGGATAATCAAAATATTTTCATTAATATCTTTCTGGCTTAATGTACCGGTATTTCTTTTCCCTTTGGTCAATAATGTTATTGGGGGCAGGAGAAATTCTTTATTATTAAATTGGTTTTCCGTTTTTAAAGGAAATTCAATAACATTATTTTTAACTTCATTTTCTTTTT
>JAAXZE010000149.1 GCA_012720075.1 Clostridia bacterium | reverse complement strand
TAACTAGTCCCATTTTTGTTATCTTACCCGCGAGGAATGTTCATCATCTTTGGCATCCGGTTTTTCAAAAGCGACTCCCTGGACATGGATGTTAATTTCTACCACCTTTAACCCGGTCATACTTTCAACGTCATTCTTGACATTGCGCTGGATTTGTTGAGCTACATCGGGTATACGGGCACCGAATTCAATAATGACAAAAAGATCAATGGCAGCCTCTTTTTCCCCTACCTCGACTTTAACACCTTTGGCCAGGTTTTTACGGCCCAACATCTCAACAATACCGGCCGAAACACCGCCGCTCATTCCGGCCACACCTTTTATTTCGGTAGCCGCTAAACCGGCAATAATAGCCACTACCTCATCGGCCACCTTAATTGAGCCTAATTCGGTCTTTTCAATTTTTTCAATACCTTCTTGTCTATCTATTGTATCCATTCCCAATCCTCCAATTCATCTATTTATTTTAAATATGATTTGTATATAAAGTTATTATAACAAAAAGCTGGTTTAGATTAAACAAAGAAACCATTTTATTCATATTATTCCATTTTATTATCTCAATAATCCTCTATTATTTATTCTTTGGGCGTAATTACCACCTGCTCCAAGCTACATCCCGTTGCTCTGACCACTAAGTCTCCAATGCGGGCTATATCTTCCTCATTAAGCTGACCTTTTTTTACAAACACCGTAATATTTTCCCCTTCAATAAAAACTGCCGAGTCCTCATAACCCTTGGATTTCAACAGATTTTCGGCATGAGCCTCCTTGGCCATAACATCGGATAACGTGTAAATCATATCCTGGGCTTTATTAACGGTTTCCTGGGTTGATCTGGGGTTATTGATGTTTTCTTTTAAGAGCTCAATTTGGGCAGCTCTGGCTTGGTCCCTTTTTATTCTAAACTCAGCAAAAAAATTCGCCGTTGCCTTTACTTCATCCGAGCTAATCTGGATATTCAAATTTTCCATGGGAATTTGATAATCCTGGCTGAGAAGAGCATTATCGTCCTTAAACTCCAATTCTTCTTCGGCTGAATTTAAAGCCGGTATAAATTCATTTTCACCTTGACCAAAACCGGTATAACCGATATAGATAAAGGAAACGGATAAAACGGCCAAGGCAAAAATAGCCAGATTGCGCAGTCTTATCAAAATAATCATTGGTTTCACCTACTCTCCTTTTGGTAGTACTGTTACTCGATGGGCCGGGATATTCAACAAGGTCTGCACAGCCTTGCTGATTTCTTCCCTGGTTAAAGGATTATTGGCGCCTTCAGCTACAATCATTACACCAACCACCTGTGGCCTTATTTCTTTGACAATTACCGGTTCATTTTTGCCTTGCGCCATATTTTTCATAACGATCTGGGCATCTTCCCTGGTTTCATCAGTGGTTCTGGTGCTTCCGTCCTGAGCTCTTTCCGTAACCAGGGTTTTGTCAACCTGCTGGTTGATTGCATATTGATACTCGCTGCTGGATTCTAAAGTCAGGTTAACGGCTACCTCCCCTATTCCCGCTATTTGGCTTAAAATTTTCTCCAACCTTTCCGCCATTTGTTGTTCCGCTGCGGCCAATTCCCCCATGCCTCCGCCAGATGAATTAACAACCTTTGGTTCACCGGCGATTAAAGGAGATTGTTCTTCATTTCCGCCAGCAAAATTTCCCACAAATATTGCCAGCACCCCAAAAACGGCCACTAAGGCCAGCAGTGAAATATATTTTTTTTGTTTGCCGTTTACTTTTAGACTGTTTTGACTTTTATCTTCGGGAAATAAAGATTTGATTAAATCTCCCATCAACTTACCTCCTTCTTTAATTAAAAATAATTTCAATATTTTCTTTTTCCAGGTTGTAATAATTAGCAATAATATTGTGTATTTTTTCTTTCATAACGGGATCGACTTTTTTATCTATGCTTTCCTCTCGGTTATCGGAGCCAATTTTTATATGAACCGGTTCTACCGGTTTTATATCTTGGGCAGAAAGTTCTTGGCCCGGTGTAACCCAGATCATGACTTTTTCTATCCTGGCAAGGGCCCCAATCTGTTCTACGGGCTCTAAAACCGTTTGACACTGAACAAAGGCAACGTTGGGAACCAGTTTGATTAAGGCTTCCATTTGCTTCTCCAAACGGTCTTTATACTCGGTCAAAGCCTGTTCCTCTTGCAGCTTAATTATTTGCTCCCCCTGAGCCAAAACCGTTTCCACTTTATGCTCCGGCAGAGAAACCAACTGCCAGGCTGAAAGCTCAAAATCAGTTTCAAATAAATTTAAAATGGGAGTCAGAACAGCAACCATTACAAATAAGCCCATGATAACTTTCACAAACCGCTGCATGCTGCTATTAGGCAAAAGCATATCTAAAAAAGTAGTAAGCAAAATGATAACAGCCACATTTTTTACAATGTCACTTAAAGCGTCCAACACGGAAACCACCTCGAAGTTAGTTACTGGTGACTGGTGATTAGTGACTAGTGACAAGAAAAACGATTGGCGACCACGGGGCGTTGCTAGTCACCAGTCACTAGTCACTTTATTAGCGCAGCATCACCGTAACATTAGCCGTTGTTACCAAAATGATGATGGCCAGAAAGAACATTAAAGCCACCGTGGCAACTGAGGCAAAAACCATGATAAGACTATTGCTCATACCCTGGATGGTATCGGCAATATTGGAATCGCCCAGTGGTTGAATCAGTGCCGCGGCAACCTTAAAAATAATAACTACCGCAATTATTTTCAGCACCGGAAAAAGGGTGATAAAACCGATGGCTAACAAACCTATTAATCCAACAGCATTTTTTAAGAGCAATGAACCTCCGACTACCGCTTCTAATACATCGGCAAACATTCCCCCTACAACGGGAATAAAAGCATCGGTCATATATTTGGCTGTTCTTAAAGTAATGCCGTCGGCTACTGCTCCCCCAACACCCTGAAGACTCAGGGCGCCGATAAAAAGGGTAAAAATTAAACCTAATAAAAACATGTTTACTTCTTTTAAGAGCCCTGCCAGCCGGCTTACTTTAAACTGGTCCGAAATATGATTGACAATTTTTAAAACGGCTTCCAAATAGATAAGGGGAAAAATAATGGAACTGAACAAGGTGCTTAATAAACCCAGGGTAATTAAAATAAACGGATGTAAAATTGCTGTGGTAGTAAAGGCACCTAAAGCGGCTAAGAGAGTTAAAAGAACAGGCATCAGGGTCTGCATAAAAGTAACCATTTTCTCAACGGCGTTTTTACCTATTTCCATAGTCATATGCAAAGAACCGATGGCTAAAGTTACCAAAACCAGAAAACAAACAATTTGAGCTAATTTTGCAATATTTCCTTTTTCAAAAGAGTTTTGCAGATTGGTTAATACCGCGCAAATAACAGCTAAAAGAACCAATTTTCCCATTAATGTAAAATTAGCCGCTATTTCTTTGATTAAAAACTTTAAACTACCGTTTATTAATGCTTGAGGATCTAAATTTAGTTCACCTTTTTTTAAATCCTCTATGATTTTGTTTAAAGAAATTTGGGGAATAAAACGTTCTATTTCATTATCGATCTGGTTTATAAGCTTTTCGACTTCTCGCACATCCAATACTTCCAGCTCTTTTTCCACCATTTGAGTTAAACTTTCTTTGTTATCACCGGCTTGGGCCCAAAGGGGAAAAGGGAAAAATAAAAGCATGATAATAAGAATTAGCAATTGTTTTTCCAGCTTTTTCATAATTAAAACCACCTTACGGTATTAATCGAACAATGGTTTCTAATATTGCTACTATTATGGGAATTGCCAGAACCATAATAATAATTTTGGCGGCAAACTCAATCTTGCCCGCAATGGAAGATGTCCCGGCGTCACGGCAGATCTGTGAGCCAAATTCTGCAATATACGCTATTCCGATAATTTTAAAAATGGTGGTTAGATAAAACATGTTAATATTGGCTTTTAAAGCCAAGTCCTCAAAAACTTGCAGTATGGCCTGGATTTTACCCATCATCAATAAGAAGATCATTATGGTAAAGGCAGTTGTCAGTAAAATGGCAAAAACGCCCTTTTGTTCCTTTAGGATTATATAAAAAACCGTTG
This sequence comes from Clostridia bacterium, assembly GCA_012720075.1. Classification (GTDB taxonomy): domain Bacteria; phylum Bacillota; class Peptococcia; order Peptococcales; family BICA1-8; genus JAAXZE01. The sequence goes on along the minus strand of JAAXZE010000149.1, from coordinate 2,853 downwards.
CAATTAAGCCCAGACCCACAATTTCCAGAATCTCCATGAAAGCACCTCCCAACCGGAGGATAGACTCCTTTCCGCCGGTATGATAATTCTCCGGTTAGTATAAGGAAAATACGGAACGAACATAGTTAAAAAGTTCGGAAAGCATTTGAATAACCATAAACAGTACTACCGTTACACCGGCCAATGTTGCCAGGTGGGCCTGATCCTCCTTGCCAAAAGATTTGAGAATGCTGTGCAGGACAGCCGTTAAAATTCCTATGCCGGCTATTTTAAAAACAATACCGATATCCAACAAATATCCCTCCTGTTTTCGGCATTATTGCCCAATATATTTAAATCAATATCAAAACTATAACCGCACCCAAACTAAAACCCAGATATTGCCATAGTTTTTGATTTTTGGCTCTTTGCTCCTCGGCCTTTCTTTCTTGATTTAAAAGCTGCTCTTTAACCAATTTTAAATTTTTGCTTTGTTCTTCCCGGTCCGATCCCCCCAGACCCTGCCCAAAATAAAGCAGTACATCCAAATCCTCAGGGAGCAGGGCACTTTCATTAGCCAGATCATTTAAAGCCATTTCCCAAGCTTCACCGGCAGTAAGACCTTCCCCTTTAATCAAAAAATCGGCAGTATTTAAAAAAAACTGGCCGACAGGGGCAGGCAGTTTTTTCCCAACCCGTTTTAAGGCTATCGGCAAAGGAGTCAGACCATAAAGCATCTCCGTCTCCAACATTTTGATCCCATGTATTAAATACCGGAGTTGTTGAGGCCGTAATGAATAATTGCCCGCAATTACCAGGCCCACAATGCCTAGGGCCATAATTATTAATAACGCTCCACAAAGTTTCAGCATTATGAGACCGCCTTTCCTTTGAGTGGTTTAGCTATAAGAGGTGAAAAAACAGTGCCGTCCAAAATGGCTTCAATGGTTCCTACACCTAAAGACCGGCTTAATACAATAATTCTTTGAAAGCACCTTTGGTCAATAACTTTTTTTAAATTAGGCCTTTGTCTTATATCCATAAGGTCTTTGCCATGAACGGTGGTAATCAGGCTTATCCCTGCGTTTAAAACTTCTTCCATGGCGTTTATATCCTCTATTGTTCCAATTTCATCGGTGGCAATGACTTGGGGAGCCATAGAGCGTATCAGCATAATCATCCCTTGGGCTTTAGGACAACCGTCTAAAACATCGGTCCTTAAGCCAATATCAAATTGAGGAACGCCGCAAAAAGTTCCTGCCAGCTCAGACCGCTCGTCAACCAAACCCACATTGACACCCTTAAAACCTAAAGAAGGAATACCGGTGCTAAGCTGCCTGATAATGTCCCTTAAGAGGGTGGTTTTTCCGCAGCGGGGAGGAGAGATAATGAGGGTATGTCTCGTCTTATTATCCCGGTCGATGAGATATGGTACTACAGGGTCGGCTACCCCGGGCAGTTCCCGGGCAATGCGGAAATTAAGGCCCGATATTTCCTTAATGGATTTCACCAACCCCTTGTCCAAAATCACCCTGCCGCTTAAACCAATGCGATGGCCCCCGGGAACGGTAATATATCCTCTTTTAAATTCTTCTTCCCAGGCATAGATAGAACTTTGACTAATCTTATGGAGTACTTTTTCCAGATCATCGGAAGTGACCCAGTATCCATCGGCATATTCTTCCGTATAATTTCCTTTTAAATCAACAGTATAATGCTGAGTTGATGTTACCAAGAGTACAGGCCTGTTAATTCTTAAACGAATCTCTTCAAGTTCATCAAGGATAAAGGCAGGTAGTTGGATTAACAAATTTCTTAATCTGACCGGAAACAAATCAATAATATATCTTGGAAAATTACTTTTGTTAACAACAGCCGTTTTATCCAAATAACCTATGGTAATCTTTGCCATAACTCTACCTCCTTACCATAATTAATACTAGGGCTTATCCTTCTTTATGACTAAAAAAAGCAAAAAAAATCCAAGGCAGTAAACCTTGGATTTTTTCTCTTAATATCTCCTAATTCTCTTCAATTTCAGCTTCAACCGGTTGGTTGGTTTGAAATACTACTTCATCACAATTGGGGCAGGTTATTTCCACCGGGTCGTCATCATCTAGTAAACTTTCTTCAAAATAAACTATATCATGACATTTGGGACATTCAACCTCAATGTAATCGGTGTCGTCATCATAATCATAATCATCATCTTCATACTCATCTTCTTCATCTTCGTCTTCATCGTCTTCATACTGGTAAAAATCATCTTCCAAATCATGCAAATCTTCATCTATGTTTTCTACATAATCTTCCAGTTCCAATTGGGCATCCTGCAAATCTTGCAAATACAGGGCCATGTCATCCAAAATTTCAATTATATTGGTTAATATTCGTCCTTCTTTTGTTGTAGTGTCTAGGTTGAGGCCTTCGGCCAAACCTTTTAAATAAGCAATTTTATTATGGAGCTCTCTCACATTTTTCCTCCTTTCTTTTTTTATTAACCTTTTACGACCACTGACAGCCGCCGTAAACTTTAAACTTCAGTTGAAAAAACCTAAAGGAATCAGTTAATATTATGCCTTTATTTCAATATCCTATTCTCGGCTTACGCTCTTTCGATATATTCTCCGGAGCGGGTATCAATTCTTAAAATGTCCCCGGTATTGACAAAAAATGGCACCTGGACCACAAGACCGGTTTCCAGTTTGGCCGGTTTGCTGCCGCCAGTTGCAGTGTCGCCGCGAATACCAGGATCGGTTTCAACTACAACCAATTCCACCGAGTTAGGTAGCTCAACGCCGATTACTGATCCTTGGAAGAACAGTACATCAATATTCATGTTTTCCGTCATGAAATTAATAGAGTTGCCTAGTT
>JAAXZE010000148.1 GCA_012720075.1 Clostridia bacterium | reverse complement strand
CTATATTTACTCTTGTAACGGCAATTTTCCTTCATTCGTTTATAGATTTTGATCTAAGTTATCCAGTATTTAATTTGCTTTGGTGGGTTTTACTGGCCAATTCTCAGGAAACGATAGTATTTAAATCCATAAAGGTTGGCCCGAAGAAAGTTTGGCCGGCAATTATTGCCTTATCTTTACTATTTTTTACGAACGTTTCCTTGTGGCTGGGCTCGGCTTATGGTACAGAAGGTATTAGATATATGCAGGCAAAAAATATACCAAAAGCAATTAAAAGCTTTGAAACGAGTACAATATTAGATCCAGTTAACCCAACATATTTGACAAATTTAGCACAATTATATTTTATTGAAGAGTCAACTCAGGAAAAAGGGTTGAAGATAATAGATAAATCAATAAAATATAATCCAACTAATTTTGAATGGTATATTATTAAAACAAAAATGATGGCGGAAACTGGTAATTATAGAGAAGCTTATGAGAATGCTTTAAAAGCCATACAGCTAGCTCCTTGGGTAGAAGTAGCATATTATGATACAGCAAAGGAATTTGTGGATCGAGTCAAGGAACACCCGGAATTAAGTAACTACGCCATGGAGATTCTCAATATGGCAAGAGAAAAGACAGAAAGTATTGACCCTAAATATTTGCCATGGTGGCACGGCGATTTGCCCTATTCAGATAGGATAAAAGGGTTAGAAGAGAAATTGAGTAGTTTATAGTTAAAAGTTATTAATTAGTTAACGAGGCAAAATTATTCTAAAGCTAGTAAACGGATAAAAGTATACAGAATATGGGGGATTAAATAAATGAAAGTTCTTATAACTGGAGCCAAAGGTATGCTTGGTTCCGATTTAGTGGAAGTATTTAAAGAAAAAAATTATGAGGTTTTTCCCTGTGATATTGATGACTTTGATATAACTGATAATATGGCAACGAGACAATATATTAAAGCAAAGAACCCGGATTTGGTGCTGCATCCAGCAGCATATACGGATGTAGATGGCTGTGAAACTAACGAAGATTTTGCTTATAAGGTTAACGCTCTCGGGACTAGAAATGTTGCAGTTGCCTGTAGAGAACTGGATATTCCTATGGTTCATTATAGTACAGATTATATATTTGACGGTACTAATTCACAGGGATATAAGGAGTTTGATCAGCCAGGACCTTTAAATGCCTATGGACGGAGTAAATTGGCCGGTGAAAAATTTATTCAACAAGTGTTGGACAAGTTTTATATAGTTAGAATTTCATGGTTATGTGGTCATAAGGGCAAGAATTTCATTAAAACCATACTTAGATTGGCTAGAGAAAAAAAAGAACTTACTGTTGTAAATGACCAAACCGGGTCGCCTACTTTTACAATTGATGTTGCTAAAGCGACCCTACAACTTGTTCAACGGCCTACTTATTGAATATATCATGTTACGAATTCTGGATATTGTACATGGTATCAATTTGCAAAAGAAATATGTGAGTTCGCCGGCTTGGATATAAATATTAAACCGATTACTACTAAGGAACTAAATCGGCCTGCACTGCGGCCGGAATACTCCATATTAGATAATTACCATTGGAAGTTAGAAGGGTATCAACCTTTAAGAACCTATAAAGAGGCCCTAAGGGAATACTTGTCTATTGAGCTGAAAAAGGTTAAGTAGTTTACACTAGCTGGAAAAAGTGATTATTACAAAATGACTGGGGGAGAAAAAATGAAAGGTATTATTTTAGCAGGGGGTTCCGGTACGAGACTTTATCCAATAACAAAAGCAGTTTCCAAACAGTTATTGCCTATTTATGATAAGCCGATGATATATTATCCACTGTCAGTCCTACTGTTGGCTGGAATTAGAGAAATATTGATAATATCAACTCCACAGGACTTACCAAGATTTGAAGAATTATTAGGTGATGGAAAAGATTTGGGTATTTCTTTTTCCTATGCAGTGCAAACTGAGCCCAGAGGACTAGCGGAGGCTTTTATTATTGGCGAAAAATTTATAGGGAATGATAAAGTTGCCTTAGTACTGGGTGATAATATCTTTTATGGACGGGGTTTTACTGAAACATTGATAAAAGCCAGCCAATTAGGAGAAGGAGCAATTATATTTGGATACTATGTAAAAAATCCAGAGGACTATGGAGTTGTAGAATTTGATAGCAAAGGTAATGTAATATCCATTGAAGAAAAACCCCAAAAGCCAAAATCCCATTACGCAGTACCAGGTTTGTATTTTTATGATAATAAAGTAGTAGAAATAGCCAAGAATGTTAAACCTTCCTGGCGAGGAGAGTTAGAAATAACTTCAGTTAACGAGACGTATCTCAAAGAAGGAAAATTAAAAGTAGAACTGTTTGGCAGGGGTATGGCATGGCTAGATACAGGTACTCATAATAGCCTATTAGAGGCTGCAAATTTTGTAGAAACGGTGCAAAATAGACAGGGCCTATACATAGCTTGTATAGAAGAAATTGCCTACAGAAAAGGGTATATAAATGAAGAACAACTTTTAAAATTAGCACAACCTCTTGAAAAAACAAATTATGGACAATATTTAATTGGTCTTGTGAAGGAACGTATCGAAGTATAATCTGATGAAGCTGAAAATAATCCATAAAATAGAGGTGTGAAATGGGAAACTTTAAATTTATTGAAACAGAAATTGTAGGTTTGTATATTGTAGAGGCTAAAGTATTTGGCGACCATAGGGGCTATTTTATGGAAACATATCATTTTGAGGAATTTGCCAAAGCAGGTCTTGATATGAAGTTCGTCCAGGATAATCAATCTGCATCAACAAAAGGAGTGTTACGCGGTTTACACTTCCAAAAAAAACATCCTCAAGGAAAGTTGGTTAGGGTTTTAAAAGGTGAAGTTTTTGATGTGGCAGTTGATTTAAGAAAAAACTCAAAAACCTATGGGAAATGGTATGGAATAATTTTAAATGATATAAACAAAAGACAGTTATATATACCAGAGGGATTTGCTCACGGATTTCTGGTTCTTTCGGATTATGCAGAATTCAGCTATAAATGTACTGATTATTATCATCCTGAAGATGAAGGTGGGTTATTATGGAATGACCCCTATATTGGAATTGACTGGCCACTTGATGGGATTGAGGAAGTGAAATTATCGGAAAAGGATAAAAAATGGCCTACGATTGATAAACTAATTCACAATTATTAATTCACAATTTTTTTAATAAAGTTAAGAGGTGTCAATATATGAAAATACTTGTAACCGGCGGTGCCGGCTTTATCGGTAGTAATTTTATAAAATATATTTTAGATAAATACCCTAATTACAGAATACTTAATTTAGATCTATTAACATATGCAGGTAATTTAGAAAACCTAAAAGATGTTGAACATAACCCAAATTACAGTTTTATTAAAGGTGATATTGTAGACAGGGAACTAGTATTTAATATAGTTAAAGATGGTGTTGACTATATAATTAATTTTGCAGCAGAATCCCATGTTGATAGAAGTATTACTGACCCTGGAATTTTTATCAGAACTAATGTTATGGGGACACAGGTATTGTTAGATGCTGCTAAGAAATTTGGAATAAAAAAGTTCCTGCAAGTTTCTACAGATGAGGTTTATGGTTCACTGGGTCAAACAGGGTATTTCACAGAAACTACACCCATAGACCCCAGTAGTCCATATTCAGCTAGTAAGGCAGCAGCAGATCATCTAGTGATGGCCTATTATAAAACTTTTGGTTTAAATGTTAATATAACAAGATGTTCCAATAATTATGGGCCATACCAATTTCCTGAAAAATTAATTCCATTAATGATTGCTAATGCACTTGAATACAAGGACTTACCTGTATATGGTGATGGATTGCAAATTAGAGATTGGCTACATGTAAAGGACCATTGCAGTGCAATTGATACAGTATTACACAATGGTGTAATTGGGCAAGTTTATAATATTGGTGGAAACAATGAAAAGGCTAACATAGAGATAGTTAAACTAATTTTGAATAAATTGGACAGACCAGAAACTCTGATAAAATTTGTAAAAGATCGTCCCGGCCATGATCGTAGATACGCAATAGATTCAACGAAAATCAAGGAACAGTTGGGATGGGAACCAGAATATACATTTGAAAGAGGCATAGAAGAAACTATACAATGGTATCTAGATAATAAAGAATGGTGGGAAAAAATAAGAAACGGGGAATATATGGAGTATTATGAAAAAATGTATGGTTATAGATAGAGAAACCCAAATATATAATATTTAATTGCTTTTTTGCAGACCTTATTAGGATGGTGAGTGGGCTTTATATGAAACAATATTTCGAGG
>JAAXZE010000147.1 GCA_012720075.1 Clostridia bacterium | reverse complement strand
GGCAGAGCACCTGACTTTTAATCAGGGTGTCCCGCGTTCTAGTCGCGGATGGCTCACCAAAAAATTCTGTATTCAAAAGTCGGGTGTCATTTCTGGCACCGGTCTTTGTCTTCCGGCATTTATTAATCCAGTATCTTTCCGCGGGAGTGGCGGAATTGGCAGACGCACCAGACTTAGGATCTGGCGGGTCAAACCGTGGGGGTTCAAGTCCCTTCTCCCGCACCAATCTTGCGGAAGTGGCTCAGTGGTAGAGCATCGCCTTGCCAAGGCGAGGGTCGCGAGTTCGAATCTCGTCTTCCGCTCCATAAGTTACCTAATTGACCTCGGCTAAAGTATAGTCGAGGTGTTATTTTATTTATAGAAAAAATTCGAAAAATATTACATAAACCTTTTACTCTCTATTTATTATGGGTATAATTTAGAAGTAAAGTTCTGTAAACATTTACATATTATTTATAAGTTTAAGGAGGAGCATAATAAAATGCAAGTAAGTACCGAGAGAATAGACAAAAAGCAAGTTGAACTTACCATTGAAGTTGATGTGGAGAAATTTGAAGAAGGCCTGCAGCATGCCTATAAAAAAATTGCCAAGCGGATAAACGTACCCGGCTTTAGAAAAGGAAAAGTTCCCCGGAAAATTGTGGAACAGAAATTTGGCGTTGAAATTTTGTTTGAAGACGCTGTTGATTATGTATTGCCCAAAGCCTATATGGAGGCCTTGGATCAATTAGAAGAGGACATCGTTCCTGTTGGCAAACCGGAGATTGATATTGTTCAACTGGAAGCTAACAAGCCTTTTATTTTTAAAGCCAATGTAGAAATTAAACCTGAAGTTCAATTGGGCGAATATAAAGGGTTGGATTTAGAAAAACTAGATACTGTTGTTTCCGAAGAAGAAGTAAATAAAGAATTGGAAAATTTAAGGCAACGGCATGCTGAATTGGAAGTGATGCCTGAAGGTACTGCTGTAGAAAACGGAGATCTGGTTGTACTGGATTTTATCGGCAAAAAAGACGGAGTTGCCTTTGAAGGGGGGACTGCTGAAGATTATCCTCTGGAAATTGGTTCAGGATCTTTTATTCCCGGTTTTGAAGAGCAACTTATCGGTATGACTCTCGGTGAAGAAAAAACTATTAATGTCACCTTCCCTGAAGAATACCATAGTAAAGATCTGGCAGGTCAACTGGCTACCTTCGATGTAAAAATAAAAGAGATCAAGAGGAAAAAACTGGCTGAACTTGATGACGAGTTTGCAAAAGATGTAAGCGAATTTGAGACTTTGCAGGAATTAAAGCAAGATATGGAGAATAAATTAAAAACCAGGAAAGAAGCCGCGGCTGAAGCTCAGCTTAAGCAGGCTGCCATTGAAAAGGCTGCAGAAAATGCTGAAGTAGATGTGCCTCAAGCGATGGTTGATGCCCAAATTGATGATATACTTCAGAACTTTGATTATCGTTTGAGAATGCAAGGTTTAACTTTGGAAAATTATCTGCAATACACCAATGATACCATTGAAAATTTAAGACAAAGGTATCAGGAGGAAGCCCAAAAAGCCGTCAAAGAACAATTGGTTTTGGAAGCAATTGCTAAAAAAGAGGGTATCGTAGCAGAGGATACTGATTTAGAAGAAGAATTTAAACGTTTGGCGGAAACATATAAAAAGGAACCTCACGAAATTAAGGAGCAGTTGGAAAAACAAGGGCAATTAGAGTCAGTGAAGCATAGCATTATAATAGATAAAACCATTCAGTGTTTGGTTGACCACGCCAAAATAAAATAAGGGGGGGTTCTCATGAGTCCGTTAGTACCGATAGTTGTTGAACAGACAAATCGGGGCGAAAGATCATATGATATTTATTCCCGGCTTTTAAAGGACCGTATTATTTTTTTAGGCGATGCTATCGATGATCATGTGGCTAATTTAGTTATTGCCCAAATGCTCTTTTTAGAAGCTGAAGATCCTGATAAGGATATTCATCTATATATAAATAGTCCCGGTGGCTCAATAACAGCGGGCATGGCTATTTTTGACACAATGCAGTATATTAAACCCGATGTTTCTACCATTTGCGTTGGCTTGGCCGCTAGTATGGGAGCATTTTTACTGGCTGCCGGCGCCAAGGGTAAAAGATTTGCTTTGCCCAACAGCGAAATTATGATTCACCAGCCTTTAGGGGGTACTCAAGGTCAAGCCACCGATATTGAAATCCATGCTAAAAGAATATTGCAGATCAAAGATAGAATGAATACAATTCTGGCTCAAATAACAGGCCAATCCAAATCAAAAATTGAAAAAGATACTGAGAGAGATCATTTTATGACTGCTCATGAAGCTCAGAAATACGGAATAATAGACGAGGTCATTGAACGTAGGTCCCTAAAAGCATAAGGGGATATCGAGAGGTGATAATATGTATAAATTTGGGGATGACCAAGGCCAATTGAAGTGTTCCTTTTGCGGCAAGTTACAGGATCAGGTTAAAAAACTGGTTGCAGGTCCGGGAGTATATATTTGTGATGAGTGCATAGAACTTTGCAATGAAATTATTGAAGAGGAACTCAGCGAGGAAACCAACTTTGAATTGGGGGATATTCCGAAACCCAAAGAAATCAAAGCTATCCTAGATCAATATGTAATTGGCCAGGAAGCTGCTAAAAAGGCTCTTTCTGTTGCAGTATATAATCATTACAAAAGGGTAAATCTCGGCATGAAGATTGAAGATGTTGAGTTGCAGAAAAGCAATATCTGCATGCTGGGACCTACGGGAAGCGGGAAAACTTTATTAGCTCAAACTTTGGCTAAGATCTTAAATGTACCTTTCGCTATTGCCGATGCAACATCTTTAACCGAAGCCGGTTATGTGGGCGAAGATGTTGAAAACATCCTCTTGAAACTTATCCAAGCGGCAGACTATGATGTTGAAAAGGCGGAAAAAGGGATTATTTATATTGATGAAATAGATAAAATTGCCCGCAAATCGGAAAATCCCTCTATTACCCGGGATGTATCAGGAGAAGGAGTACAGCAGGCGTTACTGAAGATTCTGGAAGGAACAATTGCCAGCGTTCCACCCCAAGGTGGACGTAAACATCCCCATCAGGAGTTTATACAGTTGGATACAACCAACATTCTTTTTATCTGCGGTGGTGCTTTTGACGGCATTGAAAAGATTATTCAAAACCGTATCGGCAAAAAGGTAATGGGTTTTAATGCCGATGTAAAGTCCAAAAAAGATGTCAATGTTGGTGAGGTTTTAAAGAATATCTTACCAGCCGATTTGTTAAAGTACGGGTTAATTCCCGAATTTGTAGGCAGATTACCGGTAATTGTTTCTCTGGAAGCTCTGGATAAAGAAGCCATGATTAAGGTTCTGACCGAGCCTAAAAATGCTTTGATTAAACAATACCAAAAATTATTTGAGCTGGACAATGTAAGTTTAGAGTTTAAACCTGATGCCCTGGAAGCCATTGCTGATGAGGCTATGCGGAGAAATACCGGAGCCAGGGGATTACGTTCCATTATAGAAGAGATTATGATGGATGTTATGTATGAAATTCCTTCCAGGGAAGATATTTCTAAAGTTATTGTCACCAGGGAAGTAGTTCTTAATAAAGAAGAGCCGTTAATTGTAACCGGTGAAACAAAAAAGAAGAAAAAGAAAGAGGAAAGTGCTTAGACAAAAACCCTTGAGCCGTTTAGGTTCAAGGGTTTTTTATAAAGAGTTGAAAATTAGTAAAAATTTTGCGTCTGGCTATACTTTCGGGGTATGACTTTTGCGTCTGACAATACTTTGGAGTCTGATTTTTGCGTCTGAACTAAAGACTTTACCATCAATAAATAAAAAAGATAATGAATAAACATTATATCTAGTGTAGCGGAAACTAGCGAACAAAAGTGAGCGAGATCTAGCCAACGAAGTTGGCGTTACCTTTAAACTGAAAAATCGATGTCACAATGTCACGGTGACACGATGTCACGTTATTTTTTGCCTTAGCCTAGCGAAGCGAAACCTTAATCTAGCCAACGCAGTGGGCGAAATCTTTAACCTATTATCATTCCGACTTTACCAACTATTTAAAAAGGGCCATAAGGCCCTTTTTGTCGTCAGATTAGTTGGTTATTTATTAAAGACCGTTCGGCTATTTCGATGGCTTTTTTCACCATATTACCGCAATTGCGGGATGATACGTTGCCAAAATCACCGTCTCGGGCAACTGTATCATAAAAGCCTAATTCTTTAGCAATTTCATACTTTAAAGCGTCAGACATGATACTGCGCTTCCCGGCCAAATTATAACCCCCTATTTTAATTTATTTGGACTAATCTGACTTATTATAATTTTTCCCCAAAAAAATTAATTTATTTATAAAAATGCTGGAAAGATTCTTAAAAAGCAATGATAAAAAACACCTGCTACGAACATACTATTTTTAGATTGTAAAGCATTTTTTATTATATAAAATAAATTGCCTATTTGCTATCGATTTGACAAAAAACTTACAGCGGAAGGGGAAATGAATTTTATGTTTGGTGGATTGGGTGGAGTTTTGGCTTTTATCCAAATATTTTTTGCCGTTGTAATAGGTTTGTATTTTTGGAACCTTTTAAGAAACCAACAAGGCACTAAAGTGGCAGTTCAACGGGAATCCCGCAAAGAACTGGATAAACTTGAAAAAATGAGAGCAATTAAGTTAACGGAGCCCTTGGTTGCCAAAACTCGACCAACCAGATTTGAGGATATTATCGGTCAGGAAGAAGGCATTAAGACTTTAAAAGCCGCTTTATGCGGACCGAATCCACAGCATGTCATCATTTACGGGCCTCCGGGTGTCGGCAAAACGGCAGCAGCCAGATTGGTTCTTGAATATGCAAAAAAAAGCAAGCATTCGCCCTTTAAAGCAGATGCAAAATTTGTCGAAGTTGACGGAGCAACATCCAGATTTGATGAGCGGGGAATAGCCGATCCTTTAATTGGCTCAGTTCATGATCCCATATATCAGGGTGCCGGGGCAATGGGTATGGCAGGTATTCCGCAACCTAAGCCCGGTGCCGTTACCAAAGCCCATGGAGGAATACTTTTTATTGATGAAATAGGAGAATTGCATCCTATCCAGATCAACAAGCTTTTGAAAGTGCTAGAAGATCGTAAGGTAATGCTGGAAAGCGCCTATTACAATCCTGAAGACCCTAATATTCCCAGCCATATTCATGATATCTTTCAAAATGGTTTACCGGCAGATTTCCGTTTGGTTGCAGCCACAACCAGGCTGCCCCAGGAAATTCCGCCCGCCATCAGGTCCCGTTGCCTGGAGGTATTCTTCCGTGGTTTATTGCCGGAGGAAATTGGAAAAATCGCTTTAAATGCCGCCCAAAAGGTAGGTTTTAAAATTGCCGAAGATGCTTTGGAAGTTGTGAAAAAGTATGCAACCAACGGACGGGAAGCGGTAAATATTATTCAACTGGCTGCCGGTTTGGTTCTTACTGAAGGGCGGGAGGAAATTGACAGGGCCGATATTGAATGGGTAGTTAACAGTGGTCAATATTCACCTCGACCTGAGAAAAAAGTTTCTCCCCAACCTCAAGTTGGTCTGGTAAACGGCTTGGCTGTATATGGCGCCAATATGGGCACCATTAATGAAATAGAGGTAAGTGTTATTCCTGCTGCCAAAGGTCAAGGCAAAATTGTAGTAACGGGAATTGTGGAAGAAGAAGAGTTAAGGGGCATGGGTGGACAGAAAATCAGACGAAAAAGCATGGCCAGGAGTTCTGTGGAAAATGTCTTAACGGTATTGCGGCGAAACTTGGATGTTGACCCCAGGGACTATGATATTCACGTTAATTTTCCCGGAGGTATTGCCAGCGACGGACCTTCAGCGGGAGTTGCCATTGCTACCGCAGTTTACTCGGCCATTAAGAATATCCCCATTGACAATAAGATCGCCATGACCGGAGAAGTATCCATTAGGGGCAGCGTCAGACCGGTGGGCGGAGTTATTGCCAAAGTTGAAGCTGCAAAGCAAGCCGGTGCAACCAGGGTGTTAATACCCAAGGATAACTGGCAGCAAATTTTTGAAAAAATGGAAGGGATCAAGGTAATTCCAGTTGAAAGCTTGGAAGAAGTGCTTGATTTAGCCCTGTTGAAAACAGAAAAAGATATGCAAAACGACAGAACCAAATTAAAGCAAGTAGTGGAGTTGAACGTTCAGCCGGTTCCCTTTTCTTGATGGTATATGAAATGGATAATATTTCTTATTGCTGGTATTATGTTATAATTTGTAGCAGGAGTAAGAAAGGGTGAGCAGAATAATAATAGTTGGCAAATTAAAGTACATCTAGGAGGTAAAGAATATGTCCGATATAGAGAACCGGCAACTCCCGGTATTACCATTACGGGGAGTTTTGGTTTTCCCTTTTATGGTAATACATTTGGATGTGGGTCGGCCTAAATCTGTCCAAGCCATAGAAGAAGCAATGATTCAAGATAAGCAAATATTTCTGGCAACGCAAAAAGAAGCTGAAACCGATGATCCTACTGAAGATGATATCTACAAAGTTGGGACCATTGCTGAGATTAAACAGATTCTCAAGCTCCCCGGAGGTACCATCAGGGTATTGGTGGAAGGATTACATCGGGCAAAATCCTTGAGGATAATTGCCACCGAACCTTATATCAAAGCCGAGGTAAGGGAATTTGTCAAAGAAGAACAAAAAACTCCGGAAATAGAAGCTCTGATGCGCAGCGTTATCTTTCAATTTGAACAATATGTCAAATTAAGCAAAAAAGTACCTGCCGAAACGGTCATTGCCGTTGTAACCTTGGAAGATCCAGGCCGTCTGGCCGATGTAATAGCTTCCCATCTCAATATTAAGGTTTCCGATAAACAGCAAATTCTGGAGGCCGTTAGCATCGGCGAAAGGCTGGAAACCCTGTATTCCATTTTGCTTAAAGAATTGGAAATTCTTGAAATAGAACGCAAAATCAATTCCCGGGTCCGGAAACAAATGGAAAAGACCCAAAAAGAATATTACTTAAGGGAACAGTTAAAGGCTATCCAGAAAGAATTGGGAGAACACGACGAACGAACTGCCGAAGCTGAAGAATTGAGGGAAAAAATTGCCGAAGCAAACCTAACTAAGGAAGCGGAAGAAAAGGCTTTAAAAGAAGTTGAACGTCTGGAAAAGATGCCCCCAATGGGTGCCGAGGGCTCTGTTATTAGGAATTATTTGGATTGGATTTTGGCCCTTCCCTGGCAGGTTTCTACTGAAGACCATTTGGATATAGAAAAGGCGGAAGCAGTTCTGGATGAGGACCATTATGGATTGGAAAAGGCCAAAGAAAGAATTTTAGAGTTTTTAGCGGTCCGGCAGCTGCCCCAATCAATAAAAGGTCCTATAATTTGCCTGGTGGGACCGCCTGGCGTTGGTAAAACATCTTTGGCCAAATCAATAGCCAGAGCTTTGGGACGTAAATTTGTCCGCATTTCCCTGGGTGGTGTGAGGGACGAAGCGGAAATCAGAGGTCACCGTCGTACCTATGTGGGAGCAATGCCCGGTAGGATTATTCAGGGGATGCGAAATGCCGGGTCCAATAATCCTGTGTTCTTATTGGATGAGATTGATAAAATGAGCATGGATTTTCGGGGTGACCCTTCGGCGGCATTATTAGAAGTTTTGGACCCTGAACAAAACAATTCTTTCAGTGACCATTACCTCGAAATTCCTTTCGATCTGTCTAAAGTTTTATTTGTTACAACCGCTAATGTAATTTATGATATCCCCAAACCTTTATTAGACAGGATGGAAGTAATAAAAATTTCCGGTTACACTGAACAGGAAAAACTGGCTATTGCCGAGAGGTATCTCTTGCCTAAACAAAGAAAAGCCCATGGCTTAAAGGAAGAGCAGTTCCAGGTATCGGAAAATACCCTTTTAAATATCATCAGGCTTTATACCAGAGAAGCCGGTGTGCGCAACTTAGAAAGGGAAATAGCCGCTATTTGCCGCAAGGCCGCTAAAGAAATTGTCAAAGACCCTGATAAAAAGGTAAAGATTACTGCCCAAAATCTCCCCAATTATTTAGGTATCCCAAGGTATCGCTACGGTACGACGGAAAAAGATAATGAAGTGGGAGTGGCGACAGGATTGGCTTGGACTGAGGTCGGGGGAGACATACTCCAGATAGAAGTATCTATTTTGGCCGGCAAAGGAAAGCTTTTGCTGACGGGCAAACTGGGCGATGTAATGAAAGAATCGGCTCAAGCGGGATTTAGCTATGTGCGCAGTAAAGCAAAAGAATTGAATATTGAAGAAGATTTTTACGAAAAATATGATGTTCATATTCATGTCCCTGAGGGAGCCATACCTAAGGACGGACCTTCAGCCGGCATAACCATGGCAACGGCTCTGGCTTCGGCTTTGTCTAAAAAGAAAATCCGCAGAGATGTAGCCATGACCGGCGAAATTACTTTAAGAGGCAGAGTATTACCGGTGGGGGGAATCAAAGAGAAAGTTTTGGCCGCCAACCGGGCGGGCAGCAAAATTATAATTATACCCCGTGAAAACGAAAAAGATTTGGAAGATATTCCTGCCAACATTAAGAGAAAACTGGAATTTGTTTTAGTAGAACATATGGATGAAGTATTGGAAAAAGCTCTGGTGGAGGATTAATTGTGATTATTAAAAGTTCGGAATTTGTGATTAGTGCTGTCGATAAAAAACAGTATCCCCAGGAAGGATTTAAAGAGATCGCCTTGGCCGGTCGCTCCAATGTGGGCAAGTCATCTTTGATCAATAAAGTTATTAACCGCAAGAACTTGGCCAGAACCAGCAGTAAACCCGGTAAGACCCAAACCTTAAACTTTTATTTAATTAACAAGGAGTTTTATTTAGTGGATTTGCCTGGTTACGGTTTTGCCCAAGTTGCGGCAGCAATCAAAGAACAATGGGCCAGATTTATTGAAGAATATTTGAAGGAAAGAAAGGAATTGAAGGGCGTTATTCAAGTAGTTGATATCCGCCATGAACCTACCAATGATGACGTCATAATGTATGAATGGCTGGAGCACTATGGCATCCCTACCTTGGTCGCAGCCACTAAAAGCGATAAAATTTCCCGGGGTCAGTATCAAAAACAGCTTAAGTTAATAAGGGAAAAGATGAAGATTCCTAAGGAACAGCCCTTGGTAGTTTTTTCTGCAGTCAGCGGTGAAGGGGTAGAGGAGATTCATAATTGGGTGGAAGGAATTCTTGGAGATAGAGAAATGAATATGGATCAGTAGAAAAACGCCTCTTTTTAAGAGGCGTCTTAGAATTTTTGATTTTTGAAAAATTCGGCATAGTCGTGAGCGGCGATGCCGTTTTTTCATCTTACGACGGCGATAATACAATCAAGCTGATATCGTTTAGTGGTGATATGCTGACCCTGCGAAAATGCATCGTCGACAAGGGCACTTTTCTATTTAAAAAGTATTTAGCCTAAGCTTATTCATCAGGATTCTGCCATTATCGCGGCAACCGGCTTCTTCTTTCTGTAAAACACCAGAAGTAAAATTGCGATAGCAGCGGATGTAGCAACGGTCATATAAATTGATTGATAGCCCTTGTTCAGTGTACTCTGATAAACATTCTCAATCTCGCCTGACTTTGCGTCAAGCTCAGAGAGATAGTCTGTCTTTGCGGTTTCAAAGGCTCCAGGGATTGCGGCATTAAGGGTCTGCATTTCTTGAAGCAATGTCTGCATCTCAGTTTTGGCTGCGTTCATCTTGTGGATCGCCGCTTTCATTTGAGCCCTGCTCTGAGTACTTGACCCGATTTTGGCGTTGAGGGTGTCCATAGCGCCTTGGAGTGCTGCAACACTGGCATTCAGCTCATCCATTGATTTAATCTCGGCAAGCTGGCTCAAAACGTTTGCGGGCAAACTGTCTTTCACCATCGGGGGAAGCATATCCGCAACGCTCATACCCGAAGGCCAAATTCCACCTGCTGCAATCATCTGAGACATCGACGCTTTTATTTCCTGAAGCTGAGATAGTGTGTCTTTTTGAGAGGAAACAGCCGACTGCATACCGCTTATTCCCTGTCCTAAGCCATCGTAACCTGCCTGTAATTCGGTAATGCTTGTATCCATTTTGCTGATTCCTAATTTAATTCCATCAATACCCGAATTCAGTCCGGTTTGGATTTTTGAGATTATCTGAGGCGTCATTTGATCAAACATGCTTACGGACATTTCTTTGGTAATGCTGACTATACTGGTCACATCAGAGCTTTTCAGCTTTTCAAGAATGTCTGCTGGCATTTGATAGTCGCTTTCGCCGTTGGAAAAATCAAGCTTTATCGTCTGCATGGAACTCAAATCAGGAAGCTCCATTTTTCCAAGAGTATCAGCCATACTTGGATCCTGTTTAAGGGCATTTACCTTGTCGGTTATATCCTGAACATATGGCAGAGAGGGCATTTTGATTTCATTCGGCATAACCTCCATCAGATTTCCCTGCACTGAGGTTCCTGCAAAGGCGAGAAACCCGACCATAATTGCGGGAGCAACCGATGTTCCCATTGAGCGTACAAGAGAAAGGGTGGCAAGCCCCGAGTTTGCTTCTTCTTCATTAATATTTTCGAGCATCATATAGTTCACGGGTGCGCCCATAGTAAAGCCCAATCCAAATCCCAGAAGCATAAGACTAATAACCACAGTTACCATGTTGGGAGTTACCGCCGCAACCAGAATAAGAAACAGTGCGCCGATAATGGTGATTGCAAAGCCCAGAAGCAGAACATGCTTCGCGCCTTTCTTGTCGATTAGCTTGCCGGAAAGCATAGCCGACACACCTGAGAGAAGCCCGAGGATTACGGTAAAGTATCCGCCGTCTCCTGCGGCAACTTTCAGCGAGTTTTCGCAGAACTGAGGAATGAATACTATGCCCATTAGCACGAAACCGGATGCAAACGCAACAGCAATAGTAAGTACAATCCTTGCCTTTGTGAAATAAGAGAGGTTCATAATAGGGTCTTCTGCCTTCTTCTCAACAAATATAAAGATTGGCACAAGCACAACAAACAAAATGAGAAACGGGTAGGTGCCCGTACTTGAAATGGTATTTAAAAAATCGAAAAAATCAATCTGCTTTAGTCCGTAAAGGAGGGAGAGCACCATGGTAACGATAACAAGCGTTCCTAAAGCGTCAATTTTCTTGACGGTCTTCTCTTTATGATTCGGCAGGCAGAAAATGCCGGCAATAATTATAAATATCGAAATGGGAATGTTTATAAAAAATATATATTGCCAATTCAGTGTTCCGAAAATATTCAAAATTGCGCTGCCCGCAAAAGATCCGAAAATGTTTGCGATTCCGTAAACTCCGCCCAAAAGTCCCAGAGCCATTCCGCGTTTTTCAGGAGGGAAAGAGATTCCGAATTCCGCAGTTGCAACGGGCATAATTCCGCCGCCGCCGATAGCCTGAACGGCTCTTGCTGCGACCAGCAGCCCAAAGCTTCTTGTATAATGGGACAGACCGCATAGTAATGAGCCCAATCCAAAAAGGGCTATGCTAGTGATATAAATTGTCTTCCTGCCGTATCTGTCGGCAAGCTTTCCCATAACGGGAATACTGGCGGCATACGCCAGAGTATAGATTGTTATTATCCAAATGCCCGTTTTGGCGTCTACCATCAAGTTATTCTGAATTATGTCTCTTGCCGGGGTCACAATGCCTGTGTCTATCGCTCCCATGAAAATGCCCGCAAGATAAATGACGGATATTAGGGCTAAGTTTTTGGGCTTTGCTGCGTTAGTTTCCACTTATTTAACCACCTTTAAAGTATTTTTGTGATATTTTCCGCTACCTTTTCCACGGTTTTTTCAAATGCAAGAATCTCATCATCGGAAAGCCCGTTGTATATTTCTTTTCTCCAGTCAACCAGAAGGTCGTTCAGCACATCTCTAATGTTAAGCGCTTTTTCCGTTAGCGTAATCACCTTTTCGCGCTGGTTTTCATCGTTGACCTTCCTTTGGATAAAGCCCTTGCTTTCGAGTTTTTGCAAACTTCTGGCAATGCTGCCCTTATCCAGCCTGAAAAATTTTGCAATTGCATCCTGATTGGCATCACGGTTTCCCATAAGATACATAAGGATATATTGCTCCGCTGCGGTAATCCCGTATTCAGAGAGCTTTCGTGTGGCATACACCTGACTGCCTCTTACAATAATGGACAAACTGCTCATGAGCATTTTCATCACCTCCATTTTGTTGCTTATACAACTGTTGCAAGAACAATTGTCATTATACGTTAACCGCACCAACATGTCAAACATAATAATCAATAACTATTGAACAGCTACGGATTTCGGTCTGTACGTTAACACGGCTGATGTATCAGAGTCCCCGCTTCCAAGGATAAACCAATATAGCCGCATTTTCCGAAAAAAAAGTAAGACCACACTAAAGGTTTTATCCTTCGTGTGGTCATTCTGTGGACCCGCTTAAACAGGAAGGGCTAAAATTTACTTGTTTTGTAAATCCCTAAGTTGAACTCCCTTTGCGGGGGTGTCTTTGAGATTCATAATCCCATAAAATATTTTTATTTTGTGACCCAAGCTGTGTTTTTTCCTTTTTGTAAAAAGGATTGCATGACCCCAGATAATATCAAAGGGAGCGAATCAACCTTGGTTTTCTGGTTGATATACATTCTGATGACTAAAAATACTTTTTGATTGTTATCAACTCCATAAGCCGACCCTTTAGGGTTGCCGGTAATATAAGGGATGATAATTTCATTTCTTTCTGTGGCCCGTCTTGTCATTTTCACTACATAATAGTTTCTGCTGTTTCTATCATATTCAGGGAAATATTCATCCGCAGGGTACTGTAGTTCATCTGTAAACACGGTTCCTGCAACTCCGTTCCAGAGCTCGTCGCCATACAAGCTCACGTTGAAAATAGTTGCAAATCCCTATATGTTGTCTATTAAGCAGGTGTGATTTAATATACAGACCACTATGCAGGATGGGAGACATTATAAAAAGTAAAAGGCCAGCTATTCCAAGCTTTTTTATGCTTGATAACAGCCGGCCTTTCATACTTCCCCTTGAAGAGATTCGGTCAAAAATTCATCTGTTTTCGTAAACTCCTAAGGCTAACTCCCTTTTGAAAGTGTTTTTTTAAAGCTTACATTACTTTTAGCATTAAACCGGTCAATAATACATACAGTCCCAAAGCAAAGGGTAAAAAGACAAAGACAATTAAATAGACAGTGGGGCCGTATTTTTCCCCCATTTTCTTTGTAAGCTGTTTATATTTTTTCAATGCGATTTTCTCCTGCCGTGACAAACGAAAGCCGACAAAATTATGTAAAGCCAGATACATGGCAATTAAACCTAAAAAGATAAAACGGCTGTTTTGGGAAAGCGGCAGGAAAACCCAAAGAATGGCCATGAAGACAATAAATAATTGACTATAGCGCATTTTTTTATACCCCCCAAACAAGGTAATTGGCGGGCGCTGGAAATTATTTCGCCCTTTTATTTAGTACCTAATTCTGCTAGCACTATGCCGAAAAAGACCAGAACACAGCCCAAGACACCCTTAAGCGTCAGTGTTTCTCCTAACCACAGGTAGGAAAATAATGCTCCGAAGACCGGCTCCATGGAAAAAATTATGGCCGTTTTGGCAGGAGATGTATAT
>JAAXZE010000146.1 GCA_012720075.1 Clostridia bacterium | reverse complement strand
TTTCTCTTTTCAATGGTAAAATGGTTATGACTCATAGCTATATCCCTCCTGATGTTGGTTTCGTCGCTTAACATTATACAGGGATTTTAGCTATGGGTCTCTTTTTTTATTTACTTGGGCATTTAATTTTACAACTTACGTATCCGGGGCGGCATGGAAACCGCCCCACACACTCACACACATACTCAATTAATCACTTTTCTTAGTTACCGCCCCTTTAATAAACCCTTCATTGGTTAAACCCTTTTTAAAGCTTTCCCAAGCCGCCGGGGAAGAGTTTAATTCATACTGCCATAAGCCATCTCGCCCGTCAAACCAAGTGGCAATTTTAATATTAGGATATTTTGTAGCCAGGGAAGCCATGCCCTTTTCCAGCCAGGCTGCTTTGTCACCGCCTATTTCATTGCTGCTGAACTCGGTAATCATAAAAGGTTTATCAGAATAGCGTTTCAAATAGTCAAAATACAGGGGTTCATATATTTCGTCAAATTCCCTCCAGACATCGCCGGGATGGCTGGTACCGTTATTATATCCCGTCAAACCCACCCAATCCACATAATCATCACCGGGGTAATATAAATGGGCATTGTTCCATACAAAATCAGGATAGGAACGGTCATGGGGATTCCAGACAAATAAAACGTTATTGGCTCCTACTTCCCGGAAAATATCCACGAAATGCCGCCAGGCCTGAATATAAAGGTCCGTATCCTTACCGAAAAACCAAGCACACCAAGGGTCCCAATCACCGTTCATCTCATTAAAGGGCCGGACAAAAACGGGTTCGTTAATATTCTTTAAACCCAGAGCCCATTCCCTGATTTTAGCGTCATGGACTCCGGCCACTATTTCCGGAATGGCAATCCAATTTAAATCCGGCGTAAAGGGCTGCAGAGTGAGCATAAGGACCCTGCCTTCGTCATAGACCCGTTTGATAGCCTGAGCGGGAAAATCTCCTGTGTTAGGGAAGTTTTTATAAGTCATGATGAATTCAAATTTATGATTCAGGCTTTTCTCGGTATTCAGCATCTGCTGATAATAATAATCGCTAAAAGGTACTTCGGGATAAAAACGGCCCCAAAGAACCTTATTAACCGGTATTTCCAGCCTTATTTTTTCCCCTTCATATACTATGGGTTTGTTTTTAAAGGTAAAGGCGGAAAAAGGATTTGGTGTATAATAAGTTAATCTGGTTAAACTTCGGGCAGCCTTATTAAGTTCATTTTTTACCTGAACATAGTTTGCGCCTACGGTTTTGGCCCAAAAAGTAATGACCCTGTTTTCCTGGGCATCGAAAAGGTGCAGTTCCCGATAAAAATTTTGATCTTTTTCTATGGTTGGAATTAAAGGACGGTAATAGGCTATTTCCACAACCTTATATTCATTAAGGACATAATTTCTTTTTTCAATAATTTTAAAATTAGCTTTCCCCAGTTCCAGCTGCTTGTTACCGTAGTTTATATAGCTATCAACGGTAAGCTGGTTATTTAAAGGCTGAATAAAAACCCTTAATGTTGTTTCCGAACCGCTAAAGGAAAGGGCTATATCCTCAAATTTTGTCGTATCCTTTTGATAAGATGCTGGTAAACTAAAGGAAATATTCTTAAATTGATATGTTTTTTCTGCTAAGTCCTGTTCTTGGGCCAAAACAGTTTCGCCCATAAAAAAACAAAAAATTAGTAAAAGTAAAACCACTGTCTTTTTATTCATGTCATCCTCCTAGATGCTTATAATATTACAGACATTACCTTTTAATATTCAACTATTTAAGTAAAACTCCTTTTTACTTTCTTTGATGCTTTGTATTGAAATTTTTTCCGCTTAGATCTTACTTGCAGGTGAAAACCCTTCAGAAAAAATGACCCGCTTTACGGACCTTTGAAATACAAGTAATTCTCTTTTTTCTTTTTTATTTTTCACCCTAAAAAGATTAGCTCTTATAGGAAAATTTTTACTTGGCTAATTAATTTCACTATAATAACTTTTGCAAATAGAGGCAATTTAAATAGCAATAAAAATGATTAAAATTATAGAATTAATTTTCTTCTCCGGGTAAAATTAAATTAGAGATTGGTAATGGAGTGAATTAAACAATGGTTTATTCTCCTTTGCTATTCAATACCCAACTAGGGCAACAAAAACCCGAAAGCATAATTAATAAAAATACCCAATGTCCCTTCTGCGACCGGAAAAATCTCACAGGCATCTTAGCGGAAAAAGGGCCTTTTTTGCTCATTAAAAACAAATATCCCGTTCTGAAAGATACCTTTCAAACGGTTTTAATTGAAACCCTGGATTGTAATGGGGACCTGTCCAATTATCCCAAAGACTACCTCCATGACCTTATCTCCTTTGGGGTGGAGAAATGGCTGGAAATGGAAAATTACCCGGAGTATAGGTCCGTTTTATTTTTCAAAAACCATGGGCCAAAATCGGGGGGTTCTATTTTTCACCCCCATATGCAAATAGTGGGTTTGAAAAATATCGACTACCGTCAATCCTTAACCTGGGATTTTTTTGAAGGACTTGTTATCAACGAAAAAAACCAGGTTCAGTTGAACATCTCTACCAAACCCCGGGTAGGTTTTTATGAATTCAACATTATCCTTAATGACCTGAAAAATCTTGACCAGATGGCCGATTATATCCAGATAACGGTCCATTTTCTTTTAAATCACTTCAGTAAAAACTGTGACAGTTATAATATCTTCTTTTACCATTTTGAGGACCACATAATTGCCAAAATAATGCCCAGGTTTATTACATCGCCTATTTTCATCGGTTATGCCATTCCTCAGGTATCAAACCTGGCTGAAGAGATAGTTGCAAAAGTTAAGGAACTCTATCATTTATTATAAATCAATCCAGTATTTCGTAAGTGCTGCTTAAAACCGGCAGGTTAAGATTACCCAGTACCCGCTCCAAAAGAACTCCTTCTTTTTCCGGGTACTTGCTGCCATAGCTGGCTCTGATGGCGGCGGTAATAAACTGCACTCCCCGGTCCAGGGCAATAGGCAGACTGTCCCCTTGCAGGAGACTGCCGACAATCACACTGGTAAAGGCATCACCGGTACCGGGATAATGGGCAGGAATGTAGACACAACTAACCTTCCAGAAACGGTCATCCTCCCGGTTATAGGCAATAACACTGGTTTTCTTGTTTACCCCTTGGTCCGGAACGCTGGTAATTATTACCGTTTTAGGACCCATTTCCGATAAACGGACCAACCAGTTTTTAATCTTTTCATCACTGCATTCTAAAGTGTATTTCTCCCCTAAAAGAAAAGCGGCCTCGGTATAATTAGGGGTAATGATATCGGCTTTTTGGATGAGGTAGCGCATATTCTTCACCATTTCCATATCCATGGTGCTGTATAACTCGCCGTCATCGGCCATTACGGGGTCAATTACCACCAAAGGATTATGGACGGAAAAATCGTCAATAAACTTAGAAATAATGTTAATCTGCCGGGCCGAACCTAAAAACCCGCTGTAAATGCAATCAAACCGGATATTTATTTCTTTCCAGTGTTTAATAAATGATTCCATATAGTCGGTTAAATCCACAAAGGTATAGCCTTCATAGGCGGTATGGGTTGATAGCACCGCCGTCGGCAGCGAACAAACCTGAGCGCCCATAGTCGATAAAATGGGGATTACCACCGACAATGAAGACCGGCCAAAACCGCAAAGGTCGTGAATGGCCGCCACTTTGTTCAAGGTTCCGATCATTTATTAATCCCTCCCCTTTAGCTTATTACAAGCCTTCTCTAATCCCTTACAAAATTATACAAAATACGGGCCGTGCGCCCGTTTATAGCTTCCGCCATTTGATAAACTTCTTTTCCAACTGGTCTACTACCTCATAAAGGAAAAGCCCCAGTAAACCCATGGCTATAATGGCGGCATACATTTCCCCATAATCCCTTTTTTCCATGGAATCCAAAATTAAATAGCCCAGCCCGTTTTGACTGGCAAAGGTTTCGGCTAAAAACAAAATGGCAATGGCCGTACCCAAAGCAATCCTTAAAGAGGTGAGCACTTCCGGCAAACAGGAAGGCCAAATAAGATGGCGGTAAATCTGCCAACCGGAGGCATTTAAAGAATACATGACCAGTAAGCTTTGATAGGGCACGGCCCTGGCCGCATCCCTAACCGTAACTAATAATTGAAAGAAAACCACTATGGTAATTAAAACTATCTTGGGGGCATTGCCCAAGCCTAAAAACACCACCAAAATGGGCAGAAAGACTACTTTGGGCAAGGGGTAAAGTATATAAATTACAGGAGCAAAAAAACCGTCCAGTTTTTCATTCCGGCCTAAAAACATTCCCAAAGGTACCGCCAGCACAAAAGCCACCATTATGCTTATTACCACCCGGTAAGCACTGGTCAGAAAATGTCCCGTCAAAATACCCTGACCAAATAACAGGAAAAATTCCTTGATGGCGGTAAAAGGCCGCGGTAAAAAAGGCTTATTGACGTATACACTGGCGACATGCCACAAAATTATTATAAAGGCAGTAGCCGCTAGATAAGTAAATAAGATTTTTAGCCTCTGCACAAGTCTCCACCTTCAATCAAACCCCGTATTAAGGAACACCGGCTGTAAAAATCAGGAGAATTCCTGAAATCTTTATCCCCCGAAGTTTTATTATCCACAATTTTCACTATCTTTCCCGGGCCTTCCGAGAGAATAACTATTTTTTCTCCCAAAAAAACCGCCTCTTCAATACTATGGGTCACCAGGATATAGGTAAAATGCTTCTCGTGCCACAGTTCTAAGATTAATTCCTGCATTTGTTCCCTGGTCAAAGAATCCAGGGCACTAAAGGGTTCATCCATTAACAGTATCTCGGGTTCCAGGGACAAAGCCCGGGCAATGGCTACCCGCTGCCTTTGCCCGCCTGATAATTCAAAAGGGTATTTATCCCGGTAATCTTTAATACCCAGCTTTTCAAGCAAAGCCAAAACCTTGGCCCTGCGAACCTGTTTAGGTATTTTTCTAATTTCCAAGCCTAATTCGGCGTTAGCCAATACCGTCTTCCAGGGAAAAAGCCCATAATCCTGCAGGATTAAGGCCGTCTTTTCCTGAGGACCGGAAACGGGGACATTATCAATTAAAACCTGACCCCGGGTAGGCTTCAATAAGCCGGCGATGAGAAATAAAAGGGAGGTTTTGCCGGAACCCGAGGGCCCCACCAGCACACACCTTTCACCTTTTGCTATTGCTACATTAATATCTTTTAGGGCTTCCAAAGCCTCTTCACTGTTTATAGCTTCATAGCTTAAGGCTACATCCTTGACTTCTATCATCTGAAAACTACCTCTTAACAAAGGAATTATCGACCAGCTCCTCATAGGAAAAAGGCTGATCCAAAAGCCCTTTTTCAACCATCCAGTCTAAAACGCTTTGCACCATTTCTTCATCGGGAACGGCCAAAGGCGAGTAAGTGGGCGAAGGATAGCTGTCCCTTAAGGGTTGGGGAACCCTGGTTTTTTCCATGCGCAGTTCAAAATATTTATCCGGGTTATTGTTAATTAATTGACCTGCTTCCTCAAAGGCTTTTAAAAAAGAAGCTACTTTGTCCCGATGTTTATCCAGCACTTCTTGCCGGAAAATAATAACCGATTGGGATAAATTCTTGGATAGTTTCGTATCATCGATAACGACCCGGGCCCCCATCTTTTCCGCTAAAGTAGCCAAGGGATCCGGCAAAATTGCAGCCTCAACGCCGGACGAAACCAAAGCTTCCAAGCGAACATTCATGTCGGGAATACTCTGGGTCTTAATATCTTCTTTTTTCAGTCCTGCTTCCAAGGGCATTTTTTCCGCCAGGTAATGGATCATGGTATTATTGGAAATAGCAATAGGTACACCCTTTAAATCCTCCGGGCTGTTAATACCGCTCTTGGGGGAAGCCAGAATGGCAAACCTGCCTTCCTGGGGATTGGCACCAAAGGCAAAAGACGTTATTTTTACATCGGTACCACCCTTTTTTAAGAGGGCTGTTACCACAATATCGGTCAATACCCCGTCAATCTCGCCGGTTTCCAAAGCCACGTCCTTATCTCTGGCGCTATTAAAAGGCAGTAATTCTACCTGAACATTATTTTGGGCAAAGAGGTTTTCGGCCTCGGCAACAAAGAGAGGCAGAGAGTCATCGATGAGAAATACACCGACTTTTAATACTTTATCCTGGACCTCTTCTTTTGCTGGTTGATTACAACCGGTAAAAATAAATACTATAATTAATACAATTGCAATAACTCTGGTTAGTCCTTTCAATACTCTCATCCCCTTTTTTAATATTCAAGTTAAAAAATATCATATTATTGGTGCTTTAGCAATTAATTGACACTAATTAACCTTTTCTTTTATGATATAGAGAGACTAAAGCCGTGGAGTGAAAAAGATGACAGCAAAATGGAAAAAATGGTGGCGAATTACCCGCCCCCATACCTTAACAGCCTCTTTTGTGCCGGTTTTTGTAGGAACGGCTCTGGCTTATCAAGAAGGGAGCCTCAATTTTTATTTATTGGCGGCTATGCTGTTAGCCTCCATGCTTATTCAAATCGCCACCAATTTATTTAATGAATATTACGATTTTAAAAGGGGGCTGGATACCGAGGAATCGGTAGGCATCGGAGGGGCCATTGTCCGGGAAGGCATGAGCCCCCGACTGGTATTATCCCTGGCCTTATTTCTCTATGGAGTTTCGGTCCTTTTAGGAGTCTATATTTGCCTAAAAACCACCTGGTGGATTGCGGTAATCGGAGCAATCTCCATGCTGGTAGGTTATTTATACACGGGAGGACCTTACCCTATTGCCTATACGCCTTTCGGCGAAATATTTGCCGGTTTTTTCATGGGCCCGGTAATTATATTAATCACTTATTACATTCAAACCGGTTTACTGACACTAAAAACCTTCCTGGTCTCCATACCCATCGGTGTATTAATAGGCGCAATTTTAATGGCCAATAACATCCGGGACCTGGATAAGGATAAGGAAAAGGGCAGAAAAACCCTGGCCATTCTCTTAGGAAAGGAAAAGGCCATAAAGTTTTTGGCCGGAATGTTTATTTTCAGCTACCTCTGGGTGTTCTTTTTAGTATTAGCAGACTATCTTTATTTCTGGAGTTTGCTTTGCTGTATCAGTATCCCCAAAGCCCGACAGGCCGTAATTAAATTTAAAGGCAAAAAGCTTCCTATTGAAATGATGCCGGCCATGAAGCTGACCTCTGAAACTAATACCGGGTTCGGTATTCTTTTAGCCTTAGGTATCATGCTCAGCACCCATATAGGTTAAAATGAAAAAAGGCCAGGAAAACCTGGCCTCAGTCTGTCGACAAAGTTATTAATAAATATGTAGCAAAAAGGCTATGATATTAATTATCATAAGAAAAGCATTAGCGAGATTGAATAAAAAGAACGCAGGTGGCTGAGGATTAGAATTATCAACTGTTTAATCCGGCACTTAATTGAAACTATTAATTTTGTATCTTTTAAATAAAAAATAATAAATATAAATAAAAGAATAATTAAGAACGCAACTATATTTTC
>JAAXZE010000145.1 GCA_012720075.1 Clostridia bacterium | reverse complement strand
TTGAAAAACCTTCCATCCTCTTCACCTAAAACTTCCATTACTTCTTCAGGAGACCACACATAAAACTTTCCTTCCACACCTTCGGAATCGGCATCCTCCGCCGAGTAAAAACCGCCTAAATCCGAGGTCATGTCCCGTAAAACATAGGTAAAAATCTCCCCGGCGACTTTGGCATATAATTCCTTGCGGGTAAGCTGGTAGGTTTCCAAATAGATCATGGCCAGCAAAGCGTTATCATAAAGCATCTTTTCAAAATGGGGCACCAGCCATTTATTATCGGTGGAGTAACGGGCAAACCCAAAACCTATATGATCGTAAATCCCGCCTTTATAAATAGCCTGGAGGGTTTTTTCCACCATTTCCAGGGCCTCGGGGTTATTATATTTTTTATGGTACCTTAACAAAAACATAAGATTATGGGGCGTCGGAAATTTAGGAGCCGAGCCAAAGCCCCCGTAAACCCCGTCGAAATTGCGGGAAAGGGTTTGAAAAGCCTCCTTTATAGCTTTTTCGTTCAGTTCTCCTTCCTGATGAATGAAAAAACTATCTCTAAGCTTCTCCAAAAATTCATTACTGGAAGCCACAATGGCTTCCCTCTCTTTTTGCCAGAGTTCTGCCACTCTAATTAAGATTTCCATTATCCCCGGCATTCCCCTGCGGCTTGTTTTGGGAAAATAGGTCCCGGCAAAGAAAGGCTTTTTGTCGGGAGTCATTATTATGGTAAGGGGCCAGCCTCCCGAACCCGTCAAGGCTTGACAGTAAGCCATATAAATGCTGTCGATATCAGGCCTCTCCTCCCTGTCCACTTTTACGGAAACAAAATATCTGTTGAGAATATCTGCTACTTCTTCATCCTCAAAGGATTCCCTTTCCATCACATGGCACCAGTGGCAGGTGCTGTAGCCGATGGAAAGAAAAACGGGTTTATCTTCCCCTTCCGCTTTGGCAAAAGCTTCATCGCTCCATGGGTACCAGTCCACGGGGTTAAATGCGTGCTGCAGTAGATATGGTGATTTCTCTTTTATCAATTTGTTGGGTTTTCGGGTAATGGTCAAGGGGCATCGCCTCCTAAAATTATTGAATTAAAGTGCTTCTTTTCTATTATTCCCTGCTTTATTCTTTGCGCTTTTAACATTATTTACCCCTTTACTTATCATTATGAAACAAAGGATATCTAAACCTTATTTCAAACACTTATCAATGGATAAAAAAACCGGGCAGGGTGATTAACCCCAACCGGTATTTTAATACATAACTCAACTCTTTTTTACCTTTTTGTTTTCGCTTTTATAAACTTCCTGGCTCCCTTAATTCCGCCTACATCTTTGAACATCTCAGTAAGCTTTTCATTCTCAATTTGCCTGGAATTTAATCCTTCATACCTGGCTTCTTTTTTCAGCTTTATATAGCTTTCTAATCTAGCCTTCGATAATAAACCGGCATTAATAGCATCTTGCACAGCACAGTTCGGCTCTTTTGTATGAGTACAGTCACGAAATTTACAGTTTTTTGATAATTCATCTATATCGGCAAAGGTTCTCGATAAATCAGCGCTTTCAATACCTATTTCTCTCATTCCGGGAGTATCAATGACAACACCCCCATATGGAAGAATATACATCTCCCGTCTGGTAGTAGTGTGCCTGCCTTTATCATCATTTCTTGTTTCCTTAGTTGCAATTAAATCTTCGCCTATAAGCCTGTTGATTAAAGTAGATTTGCCGACTCCCGATGAGCCTATAAAGGCAACGGTTTTTCCGTTCATAATATATTTTTTAAGGGATAAATTACTATCCTCCTTCATACTCGAAGTAACAAGGACATCCACCCCTAGTGCCACAGTATCAATCTCGGCCAGTTTTTCAGAAAGATTATTGCATAAATCTGATTTGGTAAGCACTATTACCGGAATTGCCCCGCTATTCCAGGCAATCCCTAGGTAACGTTCAACTCTACGAATATTAAAGTCATTATTAAGAGACATACAGATAAAAACTGTATCAATGTTTGCGGCAACTACTTGCTCAGTATTGGATGTCCCTGCAGCCTTTCTAATGAAGGCACTTTTCCTGGTAAGAACATAATGGATAATTGCATTGCCCCCGTTGTCGTCATTTCGGTCAAGCATGACGAAATCGCCTACTGCAGGGAAATCAGACACAGTTTTTACATCGTAGCAGAACTTCCCGGAAACCTCCGCATTCAATTCTCCATTTTCCGTTATAACCTTATATAAATTTTTATACTGGGAAACTACTCTCCCAATATAAAGGCCTTCATATAAAGTAGCCTCATTGATAAACCTCTGGCTCAATCCTATATTCTCCATATTAATTTTACTCAATTTTTGGCCTCCTAAAGTATTGATATTGGGACATTAACTTCGGGAGGTTATATATTAATTATATATATACACCTCCCTGTTTACTACAATATCTTCAATTCTATTATTAAACACAGATAACTTCACCCTTTCGTTTTAAATAAAATGTGTTCTTAATTTTCAAATTGTATTTTATCATTAATAAAAGTCCTGGGCTACAAGAGGAAAAAGTTTATTTTACTTTATTAAGATGAAATTCCTGGCAGAGAATTCCTATTCAGTCATATCAGACTTGAAACATTGATTCCTCTGTTCAAGGTATTGATTATTTTTAAGATCCGTACTAATAAATTACTATCCGGTAAATAATAATAAAAAAAATTGGCAACTAAAAAAGGCTGGTGTTTAATTATGAAAGAGTTTAATGACTACATCAACAATTATGCTGTTATAACTAACAATCTTAAATATTTTATTGATAATCATAAGGAAATCTATGACGCCTATGAAAATTTCGGCAAATTAGTCCATGAAAAAGGCGGCCCATTGGACGAAAAAACCCGCTGGCTGATAAAAATTGCCCTGTCAACCGACTGCCAGAACGAGTATTCCTTAAGAACCCATATTCTAAAAGCCCTAAAATGCGGCTGTTCCAAAGAGGAAATAGAACATGCCATTCTTTTGGTAGCCCCTACCTGCGGTTTCCCCAAGATGATGCGGGGCTTGTTAATACTTAGGCAAGTAATGGAGGATAAAAATCTAAATTAAATGTCAGTACCACCCGCTTCGCGGGTGGTACTGATCTTTTTGCAATTATTTATAACAAAGAAGATATTTATGGCCGTACCTGATGATCTTTAAATCACCGTATATCTCCGACAGCTTTTTTTCTACGAAAGCTATTCTCTCTTTTCCCAAATCTATTTCCGATATTTTCCCATCCCTTAGTAAAATTATATTATCACAATAATTGAGGGCATATTCGGGGTTGTGCATGGATATCAGACAGCCTTTATTATATAAATTGGTAATAGCCCTGATTTTCACCATCAGCCTGTTTTTATTTATTAAATCCAGACTGCTGTCGGGCTCATCCAAAATGAGGTACCTTCCATCCTGCAATAATGCCCGGATTATGATAACCATCTGCTTCAATCCGCCGCTTAAAATCTGATAATTGGTATGGGCTAAATGATCCAACCCGAACTTTTTTAAATAATAATAAGCCTGGACAACATGGTCTTTATTGGGTGTCTGAAAGGTTTTCAAATAGGGGGTTACCCCCATTAAAACAACGTCAATTACCGATGTATCATAGACTATATTGCACTGCTGGGGTACATAGCTTATTAGTTTTGCTCTCTCCTTTTCTTTTAAGGTAAGAATATCGGTATTATCTATAAATACATTTCCTGACTTGACTTTTAATAACCCGCAAATCATCTTGATGATGGTGGTTTTACCGGAACCGTTTAGTCCCAGCAGTGCATAAACCTTCCCTTCATTGACAGTAAAATTGATATCCTTTAAGAAAAATACCCCGGGATAACCGCCGGAAAGTTGATGTACCCTCATCCTACTTCACCTGACTTAAGCCTTTCTTCCAAACCAAAAAAGCCAAATAAGGGGCACCTATAAATGATGTGATAATACTGATGGGCAATTCGGAGTAAAGGAGACTTCTGGCTAAACAATCGGAAACGGTAATTAAAATGGCACCTAATAAACCGCTAAAGACAGTGGTCCTGAAATCATTGCGCCTTAAAATTGTCCGGGCAATATGAGGCGGTATTAAAGCTACAAAACTAATGAGCCCTGTGACGGACACAATACTGGCAACAGTCAATGTTGCTAACAGCAATATTAAATACCGGCTCCTTTCTACGTTAATACCCAAGGCTTTTCCTTCATCATCACTAAGAGACAAGATATTTATTGTCCAGCGCATTAAGAATATTCCTATAATACCAATTAAAAAGAAAGGAAGTATCATAACCAACTTCTCCGCCGTGATACTTCCGAAACTGCCCATAGTCCAGAATTCAATAGTTCCTAATTCATTTTCCGGGTCGGAAAAATATTTTAAAGCCATTATTACGCCATTGCTGATGGCATTGATTACAATTCCGGATAAAACATAAGTTTGAATATCATTGGAATTGGACAGCCGTACCAGCCCAATGACAAAAGAAATGGCTATTATGCCTCCTAAAAAAGCTCCAAAAGCAATAGTGAACACATTCCCTGCCAAAAAAACAATACAAAAGGCGGCGCCGACACTGGCCCCGGAAGTAACACCGATTATATCGGGGGAGGCCAGAGGATTTTTAAACAGGGTTTGAAAAACACTGCCGGCCATGGCCAATCCTATTCCCGACAGAACAACCATTATGCTTCGAGGCAGCCGCAATTTATAAAAAACATTTACGGCCATGGGGTCTCCCGAGGTGTGAGATATGATTTTCAATATTTCTTCTGCTGTAAGCTGGTATTTGCCAATAAATATCGAAGCCGAAAATAACCCAATAACGACAAAGGATGAAATACCTATAAACAAATTTGCTTTTAAAGAGTTTTTTCTAAAACTCATCATCAATACTTTAAGGCCTCTTTATCTACTTTAAAACCATAGTACTTTTGATAAAAGCTTTCTACTTCTTCAACAAATTGGTCATAAAGATATTTTTGGGGATAAAGGATGCTGGTCAGCCACATCTTGCCCAAAATTCCGGAAGGCACCGGAGAATCCCAGGCTTCAAAATTTTTGGGCATCTGGTAAACCTTCTTGTTTTGAATGGCTGCAAGGCCACTTAAATTACCGTTCTTTAAAACATCTTCTATACCGTATTTGGCTTCGGGAGTAAGGATGATATAATCGGGGTTATATTGGATTAACTGTTCATAAGAAATATTGGCCCAATACGCTTCCTCGATGTCATTGGCGACGTTTATTCCCCCGGCGGCTTCTATTAAATCATTCTGATACATTTTCTTTGTAGCGGTGGAAAGGAGGTCACTGTTGCCGGCCAGGTAAACCCTGGGTTTATGGCTGACATCAGCATGAACTTCTATTAATTCTTTTTCTTTTTTTTCATAATAAGCTAAAAGCTCCTTGTCGCCGTCAACTCCGGTGAGTTGGGCAATCATAGTGATCATTTCAGCCAATAACTCCTGATTTTCAGGGTTTACTCCTATCACAGTAATACCCATGTCTTCCAGAGTCTCAATTTGGTCTTTGAGCCTAACAGGCAGTATGACTAAATCGGGTTTTAAGGAAATACAGCCTTCCAAATCAAACTCTTTGGCCGTTCCCACATTTGGTAAAGCCAGCAATTGGGGAGCGGCCAGGGAATAAATGGGCCTGGTCTCGGCTTTGGCTTCGATACCCACCAATTTTTCTTCTAATCCTAAGGCAATTAAGGCTGATGTAGATATATAGTAACCGCTGACAATTCTCTCCGGTTTTTTTTCTATGGTCACCGTTCTGCCAAGGTGGTCCACTACGGAAATGGTTTCTATACCGGGACCTGCTAAATTTCCCTGTTCTTGAACCGTATTTACAGAACAGCCTATTATTAGAAAAAACAGCAAGACGCTAAAAACAGCAATAAACAATCTCTTTTTCATGACAACTCCCCCGGATTAAGTAAAATGTTAAATTTTTGGGCATTTTGGTAATCCTCTAAAGTGTCGATGTCCATAAATTCATTAATAGTTAATATGTCTACTTTAACGATTATATTCCTATTTTTTGCTATAACAACTTTCCCGCCCTGGTCATTCTCCAAAGCCAAAAGCTGTTCTTTTAGAAAGTAAGGGAAAATCACCGGGTTTTGGGGACTGCCGTTATGGAAGGGCAAAATAATCTTCAAGGGGTTGTCATGAAATTTTCGGCACAGTTTATCAATAGTTTCCGGCTTTAAAAAAGGCTGGTCAGCCACAAAGAACATGAAACCGTCGGTTTTCTTTGCAGCCTTCAGACCAGCCTTTATGGACTCACTCTTTCCCAGGAAATATTTGGAGTTTCTTACCGCCAAAAAGCCTAACTTTACAGCCTTCCTTAAGATTTTATCGTCTTTGGCCACAACAATCTTTTCATAAAAAGGATAAGCTGCCACAGTTTCCAGTATATATTCATAAACCGGTTTATCATTAATCGCCATCTGAAGCTTATCCTGCTTCATCCGTTTAGACATACCGGCAGCCATTATGATGGCAGTGATTCTTAACATTGGGGACCCTCAATATCCGCTGCTTTCCGAGCTTTAAATTTACTATAAGCGGTGTCCTCTAAAGGCAGAGTCACTCTAAATTTACCGTCTTTTTTAAAGTAAGCGTTTTGGACGGCAGGGGCAGCGGGTATGGAAGATATCTCCCCTATTCCTTTGGCTCCAAAGGCCAAATCCTTTTTATTCTTTTCAACCAATATAACTTCGATTTCGGGGACCATGATTGATCTAAAAAGGCCTAAAGTGCCGTATTTGGCCTGGGGAACTCCTTCCTCCAGAGGAAAGTCTTCAGTTAAAGCATAACCTAAGCTCATTACCACCCCGCCTTCAACTTGTCCCTCGGTAGTTAAAGGATTAATGGCCCGACCGATATCATGGGCGGCTACTACTTTTTCAATTATCCCCTCACTGTTTAGAATTACTACCTGGGTGGCAAAGCCATAGGAAACATGGCTGACCGGGTTTGGTTTATCGGAACCTATAGGGTCTGATTCAAAAGAATATTCTCCCTTGAATTCCTGACCGTTTAACTCCTCCAGGGTTTTATTTTGCAATGCCTCTTTTAATTGCAAAGCCGCCTGCCTTGCCGCTTCTCCGGTAAAGACCGTTTGTCTCGAAGCAGTGGTAGTACCGGCGTCGGGAGAAAACTCGGTATTTGGCTGTTCCACCACCAGTTGGTCAGGTTTTAGGCCGGTAACTTCGCTGACAATTTGATATAAAATTCCCCGGATCCCCTGCCCCATATCGGCAGCACTGCTTCTCACATGGGCTATTCCATCCAAAATTTTGATATTGCACCTGCCTATATCGGGAACTCCCACGCCCAGTCCGGCATTTTTCATTGCCGAGGCAATTCCCACATATTTGCCCTCTTTTAAAGCTTTTTCATAAATATCCTTAACGGCTTCCAGAGTTTCTACCATGGCCGTCCCTTCATCGGCAATCTGGCCGTTGGGTAAAACATCCCCGGGTCTGATGGCATTGATATATCTTATTTCCCAGGGGGTAATGCCTACCTTTTCCGCCAGATCATTTAAGCAGCTTTCCATGGCAAAACAAGACTGGCTGACCCCAAAACCTCTGAATGCGCCGGCCGGAGGGTTGTTGGTGTAATAAGCGGTCCCTACAATATCGATGTTTTGATAATTGTAAGGTCCGGCGGCGTGGGTACAGGCCCTCTGCAATACCGGTCCGCCCAAAGAGGCATAAGCGCCGGTATCGGAAATAATGCGGGCTTGCATCCCTAATAATTTGCCTTTTTCATCACAAGCCACTTTCATCCTGATTTCCATGGCATGGCGCTTAGGATGGACATTGATGCTCTTTTGCCGGGACAGTAAAACTTTAACCGGTCTTTTAGTCAAATAGGCCAAAAGGGCTGCATGGTGCTGGACACTCATATCTTCTTTTCCGCCGAATCCGCCGCCAACATAAGCACTTTGAATTTTCACTTTTCCTTCCGGCAAACCAAGCATTCGGGTGATTTCTCTATATTCATCATAGATACCTTGTCCGCCGGTAATAACGACAACCCCGTCACCATCAGGTATTCCTATGGCACACTCCGGTTCCAGAAAAGCATGCTCGGTAAAGGGAGTGTAGAAAGTGTGTTCCGATATAAAAGCCGCCTTTTTAAAAGCCTCCTCTACGTTGCCCCGTCTTATTTCCTGTCTGGATAGCAAATTACCGTCAGGATGGATTAAAGGCGCATTTTCTCGGGCTGCCTCCTCAGGGCTTGTTATGGGCTCTAATTCTTCATATTGGATTTCCACCAGGTTACAAGCCTCTTCCAGTATTTCCTTGGTTTCGGCCACCACTAAGCAAATGGCATCGCCGATATAGCGGGTTGTTTCGCCCACCGCTATCATTACCGGCCAATCTTTTTTGAGGTGCCCAATGTACCTTTCGCCGGGAATATCCTCGGCTGTATAAACGCCGATAACGCCCGGCAGTTTCAAAGCCTTTTCTTTATTTATTGATAGTATTTTACACCTGGCTGAAGGCGGCCGCACCGCTTTGCCGTGAACCATCCCGTCTACCACTATATCATCAACAAACATTGCTTCTCCTAAAGCTTTTTTCTTTGCCTCTCTGATATAGGTGCCTTTTCCGACCCCCAAGGACGGTTCTTCTTCCGGTACATCTTCATTGCTCCTTATTATCTTTGCTGCCAAAAGTATTGCTTCTTCAATTTTGATATACCCGGTACACCGGCAAATATTATTACTGATGCTTTTTTTGACCTCATCCCGGGTGGGGTTGTTGTTTTTATCGATTAAGGCTTTTGCGCTCATAATCATTCCCGGAGTGCAAAAACCGCACTGTACTGCACCGCATTTGGCAAAGGCATAGCCATAAACAGCCTTTTCTCTCTCGCTAAGGCCTTCTATGGTAATGATTTTTTTTCCTTCACATTTGGAAACTTTCAGCAAACAGGCTTTAAAAGCTTTGCCGTCCAAAAGAATGGTGCAAGCCCCGCAGGCCCCTTCTCCACAGCCGTTCTTTACGGAAGTAAGACCTAAATCTTCCCGTAAATAATCCAAAAGGCTTTTATCTTTGTCCGTCTGGTAAACCTGGCCGTTAACATTTAATGTATACAAAAAGCTCACCTCTTTTTAAACTGTTATTTTCCCTCTTTTTATAAAAATTCCGTTTCCTTTTTTTCCAACAAAATTATTATTTTCAATAATGACCTTGCCCCTTTGGATAACCATACTAACGGAAAAATCCACTTCAAAACCTTCATAAGCCGTATAATCGCCGGCCCCATGTCGATTTTTACCGGTAATTATTTTTTTATTCTTTTTTATGAGGACAAGGTCTGCATCAGACCCAACCTGGATAACACCTTTTCGGGGGTATAAACCAAAAATTTTGGCCGGATTAACAGTTAGCTTGGCAATGAGATTACTAAGGTCTATTCCTCTCTTAGCCCCTTCCGTTAAAACAATTTCCAGGCGTTCTTCCACTCCTGGTATTCCCCCCGGGGCCTCCCGGAAGTCATCTCTGCCCGCTAATTTTTGTTTCAGAAAAAAGGGGCAATGGTCGGTAGCAATGACATCGATATCATTATTTCTGATACCAGCCCATAAAGCTTCCACATCTTCCATGGTCCTTAAAGGGGGAGCCATAATATATTTTAACCCCTCACTAATTTCCAGATGATATTTCTCTACCGTCAGAGTTAAGTACTGGGGACAGGTCTCACAGTAAATATTTTTAACCCCTCTATCCCTGGCCCTGATAATTTCCTCCAGACCTTTTTTAGTGGAGACATGTACAAAATAAATATAGGGGTAATGGGCAATTTCACCCAGATAGATCATTCTGTTTATGGCTTCGGCTTCGGTTACATCAGGTCTTGATAAAGCATGAAAAATAGGCTCAAGACTGCCTATTTTGCCGTAATATTCTCGTAAATATTCTATTGCGCCGTTATTTTCGGCATGAACGGCTATTACTATGCCTAATTCCTTGGCCTTAAAAAGAACTTGCAGTATTTCTTTATCATTTAACCTATTATTATAGGTCATATAGAGTTTGATGCTGGTAATGCCTTCCTGAACCAGCTTTTCCATTTCCTCCAGTATCCCTTGGTCAACGTGCTGAAAAACTCCATGAAAACTATAATCAATAACGGATTTATCCTTGGCCAGACGGTGATATTGTTCAATTGGGTAAAAGAGGCTGCAGCCGGGGGGTCCAAAGGCGATATGG
This sequence comes from Clostridia bacterium, assembly GCA_012720075.1. Lineage (GTDB taxonomy): Bacteria > Bacillota > Peptococcia > Peptococcales > BICA1-8 > JAAXZE01. The sequence continues at coordinate 9,951 of JAAXZE010000145.1, read as the reverse complement.
TCGACAATAGTTGTGGTTCCGCCGAAAGCTGCAGCCACAGTCCCGGTATAAAAGTCATCAACGGCCCTGTACTTCCCCAAATCCAAATCCATATGGGTGTGTACATCTACACCTCCGGGCAGGACTAATGAATCTGAAGCATCAATTACTTTAGAGTCCTGAGCATCTAAACCTTGCCCTATCCTTGAAATTACGCCCTTTTCCAGGAGTATATCGGCTTTATAAATACCGCCGGCATCAACTATAAACCCGTTTTTTAGCACTAATTTTTCCAAAATATCACCCTGATTTTTTCAATACTATTAGCATTTATTTATTTTTCTCAATGGCTTTTCGTTCAGCTTCTTCTTCGGCAATGGTTTTCTTAGGCAATAAAATATTTAGGAAAAATACTACCACCGTTGCCAGTACAACCGGGGAACTGGTAAAGACCATGGTAAACCAGTCGGGTAAGTACTGTAATCCTTCCTTGGGTATTTGAGTTATGCCCATTCCCAAGGCAATACCCAGTCCCACGATGGTCGTATTTCGTACAGACATTTCGTCCTGAACTATCAACCGCATTCCGGTCATGGTAATCTGGGCAAAAACCGAAATAGTAGCGCCGCCAATAACAGCCTGAGGAATTGAGGTCATGATGGCGCCGAATTTGGGGATAAATCCGGCGATAAGAACCATCAAGGCCGTAAGCCTAAAAATGTGCAAGCTTACAACTTTAGTCATGGCAACAATACCTACGTTTTGGCTATAAGTTGCCGTCGGTAAACCGCCTATCAATGAACCTATTATACTTACTACACCGTTACCTTTGATACCGCCGGAAAGCTCTTGATCGGTAGGCTCCCTGTCCATGCCTCCTACAGTAGTTCCCGATAAATCACCTACGGCTTGGACGGAGTTTACAACAAACATTATGGCCATGCTAACTACCGCCGCTATCGGGAACTCTAAGGAGTACGGCAAAATTAAAGGCAAATTAAACCAGGATGCTGTGGCGATAGATTCAAAAGATACTATTCCGGCAATCAGGCTGGCAATATAACCGACAACAATGCCGATCAGGATGGCAGCCAGTTTTACCAACCCTTTACCGAACATGTTGCAAATCAAAACTACGGCCAAAGTCAGGAAAGCAATTCCCCAATATACCAGTCCTCCATATCGGGGGTCGGTGCTTTGAAACCCGCCGGCCATATAGTTTACCGCTACCCGGTAAAGGGAAAGCCCAATGGTGAAAACTACCGTTCCTGCCACCATAGGCGGAAAATATTTTCGGATAGATTTAATGAATACACCTACTAAATAGGCTGTAATACCGCCCACTATTTGAGCGCCAAAAATAGCCGGGAGCCCAAATTCTGCGCCAATGGCTAAAATAGTTGGTATATAAGCAAAACTTACCCCGATAATAACCGGTAATTTGGCTCCGACTCCCAATATGGGTGTAGTCTGAATAAAAGTACCAATGGCGGCGATAAACATACTGGCCTGTACCAGTTGAATTCTTTGTTCTGAAGACAATCCGATGGAATTGGCTAAAACTAAGGCAGGTAGGACATTGCCGACTATCATGGCCAAAAGATGCTGAATTGACATTGGCAATGCCGTGGTAAAACTGGGTCTGCCGTCTAAACTAAATAGCGACGAAGTTATTACACCGTTTCTTGTACTCATTAAACAGCCTCCAATATTAACAAATTTATTTACATTAATGGCCAAATCTGTTTTGCCCTTTCCCTGGATTTAGCCATTATTTTTTCAACATCAACGGGAAGGATTTGTTTATTCTTCATGACAAATTTTCCGTTAATAATGGTATCATTTACCATCCTTCCCGTTACGCCGAAAACCAAATGGCCAAACCAGTTGTCTTCATTCATTGGCGTCGGCGGTTCATAGTCAACGGTAATAATGTCGGCATAAGCACCTTTAGCTAGTATTCCCAAGGCTTTCTTAAAATACTTGCCAAGGATTTTGGGGTTATTTTCAAACTGCATTTTTTTGGTTTCCATAAAGCCAGCGGTTGGGTCGCACAAATGATGGCTTTGCAAAATTTTGGCCACTTTCATGGATTAAAACATGTCATTGGTATACGCATCGGTACCCAATCCCACTCTTAACCCCTGCTTAAACATGCTGACTACCGGCGGAACACCCACGGCATTGTTCATATTGGACTCTGGATTGTGCACCACACTGGTATCGGTTTCTTTGAGAATCTCTATTTCTCTTTGATTAATATGAACTCCGTGGACCGCAATGGTTTTTTCACCTAAGATACCAAAATCGTGCAGTCTTTCCACAACCCGTTTACCGTACTTCTTTAAAGAATCAAATTGGTCTTCTATCCCTTCGGCAATATGAACATGAAAGCCGTTGGTAAAACCTTCCATGGCTTCTTTTACTTTGTACAGGGTTTCATCGGAAAGGGTAAAAGAAGCATGGAGCCCAAACATAGCCTTAACCATATCATTTTTATCATCTTTCTCGCAGGCTTTAATAAAATCCATATTCTCTTTTATTTCCTTAACCGTAATCTCTTTTCCGTCTCTATCGGAAACTTCACAGCACAAAGAAGTTCTAATACCCAACTCCTGAGCCGTTTCGGCAATAGTGAACAGGCTGCCTTCAACGGAATTGGGCCCAGCGTGATGGTCAATGAGGGTAGTAACCCCGTTTTGGATGGATTCAATATAAGTAGTCAAAGCATTTAGTCTTACATCTTCCAAAGTCAGTTTTTTATCAAGACTCCACCATAAATTTTCTAAGACTTCAAAAAAGTTCCCTGTGGATTTGCTTACGGACATGCCCCGGGCATAGGCGCTGTAGATATGGCTATGGGCACATATCATGCCCGGCATGATAATACGGCCCTTTACGTCCACTACCTCTTCATCGGGATAAGCTTTTTTTAAAGCCCCGAAATTACCCACGTCTTCAATCAAATTTCCCTTTATGAGCACTGCTCCGTTTTCCAAAAAGGTATTATTTTGGTCATTAGTGATTACTTTACCGTTACCGATTATCATTTTTATCCCCTTACTTTAAGACCGGATCCAGGTTCCCGTTTTACCGCTCAATCCTTCCGCCGCTTTTTCCAGGGAGGTAATTAACGCTTTTCTCCCCGGTCTTGAGGAAGCAAAAGAAATGGCAGCTTGAACTTTAGGCAGCATGGAACCTTCGGCAAACTCTTTTTGTGCTATATATTTTTCAGCGGTTTCCACCGTTAGCTCCGACAGCCACTCTTGGTCAGGTTTTCCAAACCTGATTGCTACTTTTTCCACAGCGGTTAAAATCACGAAAATATCGGCATCAATTTTTTCAGCCATCAGTGATGCGGCAAAATCCTTATCAATAACGGCACCAACACCCCGTAAATGATTGCCTTCTTTGACAACGGGGATTCCGCCGCCACCGCAAGCGATGACGATTTCACCGGCATCCATCAGTGTTTTAACCGTTTCAATTTCTACAATATCCTGAGGTTTGGGAGAAGCTACCACCCTTCGGTAACCCCGCCCGGCATCTTCTACTACCACCATACCGTTAGCACGGGCTTTTTCTGCTTCTTCTTCGGTCATAAAAGGTCCGATGGGTTTGGTGGGCCTTAGAAAAGCCGGGTCTTTTTCGTCAACTATCACCTGGGTTATCAGGGAAGTAACGGATTTTTTAATTCCTCTATCTAATAGTTCTTCCCGGAGAGCGTTCTGCAAATCATAGCCGATATAAGCCTGGCTCATGGCAACACACATGGATAAAGGCATAAAGGGAAATTTAGGGTCTTTTTTGGCATATTCACTAAATGCGTTATTTATCATACCCACTTGAGGCCCGTTGCCATGGGCTATAACAATCCTATATCCTTCTTCCACCAAATCGGCTATGGCTTTTGCGGTATTTTTAACAGCTTCCATTTGTTCTTTTAAGGTGCTTCCCAGTGCATTGCCACCTAAGGCTAAAACTACTTTTTTGATATAAATACACCCCTCTCCATTATTTTGTTTCTAAGTTCGGTGAGTATTGTAAAGCAGATAGGGATACTCTTTTTGCAAGGTTTCCAAAATCATTTCCAGCTTGCTTTTCTCCGCCCGGCTATTACCGGCATCGCAGATATATTCTTTTCCTTCTTCATCCCTTAATTGAAATCTGTTTTCTCCAATTTTTAAAAGACCGGCATTTTTCGAGTTCTTAAACTCATCCATATTAGCAAAGACTGTTACTTTTTTCAGATAAGGGAAACCGCCTCTGGTACAGAAGGTATGGCAATTTCCGCATTCATAACATCTATTTTCGATGTGAACAATTTGATAAGCCGCTTCAAACCGGTCATCATAAAGCCTCATATTGGCCCGGGTGGGGCAAACATCAACACAAATTCCGCAATTGACTTTGAAGCAGTCATAAGTAGGCAGAGTATCCTCTTTTTCTACTCCCCGCTCACCTTTATTTTTGTAGTTGGGGTCAGTCTTGGCCTCCCGGGCCAGTTCTTCTAAAGCCTCCACGTCTAACTTGTCAGAAGAAAAGTGTTCTTCTTCGATGGGGGCCAGAAGATGTTTTAAATTAATATAGCCCCTTGGTTTCAAAAGAATAGTGGAAAAAGTCACGGGAGCAATCCCCGTCTTCAGCACCTTCAAGATATTATTTTTATCAATGCCGCCGGAATAAGAAATGTGGATGTTGCCATTAAAACTTTGGGCAAATTTTTCCGCTACTCCGATGGCAATAGGGAACAAAGGCTTGCCGGACAGGTACATGCTTTCGCCCGCCAGTACTTTTCCTGAGTTTTCTACCGGCAGGGTATTGGTAAGCTTAATCCCTACATTTACCCCGTGTTCCCGGCCTAATTCCATTAATTTAGCTATTATTTCCACTGCCGTTTCATATTTTAAATCATTCTCAAAATCTTCTTCCCGGATAGTTACATGGGAATACCCTAGGTTATCCAGGATTTTACGGACATTATGGTATCCCAAGAGGGTAGGGTTTAGTTTAATGGAAGTATGAAGCTTTTTATCCTTAATCAAATGGGATCCTATATCCAAAATTTCTTCCGGCTTACAGCCATGCATGGTGGAAACCGTTACCGAGTTGGTTATGTTGGGAGAAATACTTTCTATATCCTCAGGTTTAAATCTCCTAAAACGGCCTATGTTTTGTCTTAATACTTGCAGACATTCTTGAAAGGTTTCATAGCTTCGGGCATCCTTCAGATCATCAATAAAGCTTGATATTTTCTCGGATTTAATCCCTTTAAGGTCATACCCGACACTTATATTTATGGCGAAATCCTTCTTATCGGCTAAATCCAATTCTTTGGCCAAAACCTCCATAATTACCGAAGCTTTAATGTATTCCCTTTTGGCCTCTTCAACGGTTAACTCGGTGGACCATTCCACGTTGTAGCCCACGTTGCTGACATCAATACAGGGTTTAGATATCATCTCCCGCATTTCTTTCCCATCTATTACCTGCACCGTTTTGGCTTCAAAAAACCTGGCTCCTAATAAATAAGCGGCCACAAAACACTGGGACAATTGGGTATGGGGTCCGGCAGCAGGACCGATGGGATTTGATAAATACTGCCCGTTAAAATTGAAGGCCAGATTATCATTTTTCTTTCGGTAGAAGAACTTATCATCTATTTCAAAAATTTTTCCTTTGGAATAGTAGTCTTCAAGACAGATGTTTAATAAGTTTTCAAAGGATAATGGGTCCAATATATCACTCATAAGCATTCACCCTTCCCGGCAGGATAAAAGTTTAGGGACGGTGGGCCCGTCCCTAGTAAAAGCTCACTTCTTAAAGTGGCCGACACCAAATTGAAATTATGCTTTATTTTTATTTTCTATATAGATGGTTGGCAGTGCGGCGTAAATAGCTGCACATTTTACCAGGTCGGCTTTCCAGGTTTTTTCATTAGGCGCGTGGGCTTCCTCTTCTTTTCCCGGTCCAAGACCGATGACCGGAATATTTTCCCTTCCCATAATAGCTACCCCGTTGGTTGAGAAAGTCCATTTATCAATTTTGGGTTCTCCGTACATACTCCGATATGCTTCGGCCATAGCCTTTGTCACCGGATGATCTTCGGGGATAACCCAGGTTGGGAAATAACAGTCGGTAGGATAAACGCAACCGGTCCAGGAAGGTCTGTCATACTTGTACATGCTGACTTTAGCATCATATTTTTTAACCGACGGCAAATCTTCGATTTCCTTTAAGGCGGAGAGATAGGTTTCTCCGTCGGTCAATCTTCGGTCAATGGAAATTGAGCAGCCGTCGGCAACAGCACACCTGGACGGAGAAGAGTAAAATATTTCGGAAACCGTCAGGGTTCCTTTACCCAAGAAGGGGTCATAATGCAATCTGTCATTTAAAGCTTGAACTTCTTTAATTATATCGGCCATTTTGTAGATGGCATTGTCTCCTCTTTCCGGTGCTGAGCCGTGGGCGGAAATTCCTTTGACATCTACCCTGATTTCCATTCTTCCCCTTTGTCCCCGGTAGATGTTGTTATTGGTAGGCTCTGTGGAGACTACAAATTCGGGCCGAATTTTACCTTCGTTGATGATATATTGCCAGCACAGTCCGTCACAATCTTCTTCCTGCACCGTTCCTGTGACCAAAACCTTGTATTTATCATTCAACAGGCCAAGATCCTTCATTATTTTGGCACCGTAGACGGCACTTACAAGGCCGCCCAGCTGGTCGGAAGCCCCCCGGCCGCCTATGGTTTCATCATCTTCATAGCCTTCATAGGGGTCAAAGGTCCAGTTGTTAATTTCTCCGACACCGACAGTGTCAATATGGGCATCAAAAGCGATGGTCATATCTCCGTTTCCCATATACCCCAGGATGTTGCCCATGCCGTCAATCCAAACCTTGTTAAAGCCTACCTTTTCCATTTCCTCCTTAATCCGATATACCTTTTCCTTTTCTTCGGTACTCTCTCCCTTGGCCCGGATCAAATCCCGCAAAAATTTGGTCATATCGGCTTTGTAGCTTTCAGCCGTTTCTTTAATTTTATTGAAATCAAGGCTCATCTTGAGTTTCCTCCTAACTTTATCTCAGTAACCGTGGCTGCTTCCGGTCATACAATTTCCGTAGCATGTCCACCGGATTCTCAACTTTTTGCAAGAAAATCATAGCGGCTATGATATAGGGTTTATAACTGGCTTCTTTGTAAAGGGGTATCCGATACCGGTCAAAAACCGATTCATCTACCTCACCCCTTCTGCAGCTAACCCCGGTTATATCGGCAGGCAGGCAATGCATATATAAGGCCTTGCCGTTTTTAGTAAGCTTCATCATTTCTTCGGTACAAGCCCAGTCCATGTGTTCCTCATTTTGTTTTAAGAGTTCCCGCTCCAATTCCTCGATTTCCTTGGTTTTACCCTGACCGAAAAGATCGGTTCTTTGTTCCATGGCGGCGAAGGGAGCCCAGCTCTTGGGATAAACTATATCGGCGTCTTTGAAAGCTTCTTCCATGGAATTGGTCTTGGTAAACTTGCCGCCATATTTTTTAGCATTTTCCTTGGCAACCTCTTCTACTTCAGACATGACTTCATAGCCTTCAGGATGGGCCAATACTACATCCATGCCGAATCTGGTCATGAGACCTATAACACCCTGGGGAACCGATAAGGGCTTGCCGTATGACGGTGAATAGGCCCAGGTCATAGCAATCTTTTTACCTTTAAGATTTTCCACACCGCCAAACTCGTGGATTAAATGGAGAGCATCAGCCAAGGTCTGTGTGGGGTGGTCAATATCGCATTGCAGGTTGACAATGGTAGGTCTTTGAGTCAGAACCCCGTCTTTATATCCCTCTTCAACATATCTGGCTACATTTACTTGATAGGTATGGCCTTTGCCGATATACATGTCATCCCGGATGCCAATTACATCGGCCATAAAGGAAATCATATTGGCCGTTTCTTTTACTGTTTCACCATGAGCAATTTGAGATTTTTGTTCATCTAAATCTTGAACTTCCAGACCTAAAAAATTGCAGGCCGAGGCAAAGGAGAAGCGGGTACGGGTAGAATTGTCTCTGAAAATGGATATTCCCAGACCGGAATCAAAGATTTTAGGGCTGATATTGTTTTCCCGTAAATACCTTAAGGCATCGGCCACTGCGAAAATAGCGAATATCTCATCCTGGGTCTTATCCCAAGTTAAGAAAAAATCGTTCTGATAAAGATTTTTGTAATCCAAACCTTGAAGTTTTTCCAAATATTCATTAATACTCATTTCACATGTCTCCTTTACTGTTGGGATATATTCCATTCCAAACTATATCTCGGTAATTTTTAAAATCAGTATCTCCTTCGGTACTAAAGCAAAGGACAACGGAATTTTCATCCAGCATTAAGTCTTCCTTTATTCCTTTTAATTGGTCCCGGGTCATGACTTGGGAGACTACTCCCGTAGTTACCGCACCGCTTTCCCCGGAAATTATTCTTTCGTCGCCTCTTAAGGGATTACCCAACACTCTCATACCGTGGGCTGCTACATCATCAGCAACGGATAAAAACCTTTCCGCATAAGATTTTAGAATTTCCCAGCCAATGGTATTGGGTTCACCACAGGCCAGCCCGGCCATAATGGTGTCCATGTCCCCTGTTACAAAATGGCGTTTGCCGTCGTCGGCTTTGGCGGTTCTAAAGATACAGTCGGCTTTATTGGGTTCAACGATTGTAAATATTGGCTTTTCATCCTTGTAAACCGAACTAAAGAAGCCGCATACGGCAGCGGCCATGGACCCAACACCCGCTTGGAGAAAGACATGGGTTGGTTTTATTCCTTTGGCCTTCAGCTTTAAATAGGCCTCGTAGGCCATGGTTACATAGCCCTGCATAATCCAGGTAGGTATTTCTTCATAGCCTTCCCAGGCGGTATCCTGGACCATAATATAACCCTTTTCTTCCGCCAGTTGATTGGAATACCTTACACACTCATCATAGTTCATGTCCAGTATTTCAGCGGTAGCGCCGTGGGCCCTAATCCTTTCCAATCTTTCCTGGGCACTGCCCTTGGGCATAAACACTATGGCCTTTTGCTTTAACTGCTCGGCGGTCCAGGCCACACCCCGGCCATGGTTGCCATCGGTTGTTGTAATAAAGGTCAGTTCGCCCAGTTCTTTTTTGACTTCATCGGAAATTAAAGTTTTATAAGGAAGCTGGTCAATATTTCTACCCAATTTTTTAGCAATAAATTGGCCGATGGCAAAACTTCCGCCCAGTACCTTAAAAGCATTTAAACCGAAACGGTAGGACTCATCTTTAACATACAATCCTTTTAAACCTAAATAATTGGCTAATTCTTTGAGCTCAACCAAAGGGGTTTCAGAATACTGTTCAAAACTGGAATGAAACTTAAGGGTTGTCTTAGCAATGTCTTCATTGAGAAAATCCAGCGAGGCCTTTTCTCTCTTCGTAATATCATTTTTCACCAATTGATATTTTTCAGTCATGTCCACACCTTCTTATAATCTTTAAATAAAATTATTTATAAACTGCCTGTTTAAATCATTGTTAACCCGACTTGCAAAACACCTCCTTCAGTAAATTAATAATTTAAAATTATCTGCTTTATTTTTCCTCTTCGGTTCTGTATTTCCATTAAAATTCATACTTAATCAACTATTATCATGTTTAAACTTCTTATGAATTATGTAAAAAAAGCATTGCGCATTTTTGTAAAAAAAATACCTATCGATTTTCTCGATAGGTCAGCTTGTTGACAAACCAAATTTATTATCAACGAAAAGCCAGCTCAAACAGTTATAAGGAATGAACTCGGTGGCTTCGGGAATTATCAAAACTCCCCGGCACTTAATTGATAATTTAGTTACGTATCTTAATTATTCTTTTATTTTTATTCATTATTTTTTAAAAGATACAAAATTGATAGTTTCAATTAAGTGCTGGGTCAAACAGTTGATAATTCTAA
>JAAXZE010000144.1 GCA_012720075.1 Clostridia bacterium | reverse complement strand
ATATTGGCCTTTGCCAGGGGGCTTGGTGAGTTTGGCGCCACGGCAATGATCGCCGGCAATATTGCCAATGAGACCAGGACCTTGCCCCTGGCAATTTACTCGGAGGTTGCCGCCGGGAATATGCAGGCCGCTTCCTACTATGTTATCATTGTAATGCTGATATCTTTTCTTGTGGTTGCATTAACCAACTATTTTTCCATAAAGGAAAGAAAGTACTTAAATTAAGGAGAAGTGCATGGGCTTACAGGTTGATATCAAAAAAAAGTTGAAAGGATTTTCTCTTGATGTTTCCTTTGCCACAGAGGGTGAATATCTGGGAATTTTGGGCCCTTCCGGCAGTGGGAAAAGTATGACCTTGAAATGCATCGCCGGAGTGGAAACCCCTGATGAAGGCCGTATAGTGCTTAATGGAAAAGTTCTCTTCGATTCTGAGAAAAAAATTAACCTTAAACCCCAGGAAAGAAATATCGGCTATCTGTTCCAAAACTACGCCCTTTTTCCCCATATGACGGTGGAAGAAAACATTGGTCTGGGGTTAAGGCTACCCAAGAAGGAAAAAGAACGGAAAGTAAAGGAAATGATTCGGTCCTTTCGTCTTCAGGGGTTGGAATGCAAATATCCAAGTCAAATCTCCGGCGGGCAGCAGCAGAGAGTTGCCCTGGCCAGGTGTATTGTTTATCAACCGGATATTTTGATGCTGGATGAACCTTTTTCTGCCCTGGATGCCCATCTAAAAGACCAGCTTCAGATGGAAATCTTGGAGCAGCTGAAACTTTATGAGGGAGAAGTTTTGATGGTGAGCCACAACAGGGATGAAATATACAGGTTCTGCAAAAAATTGGTGGTAATGGACCAGGGAAAATCTATTTTATTCGGTGAAACTAAAGATATCTTTGACCAACCCAAATTAAATGCCGTTGCCCGTATAGTTGGGTGCAAAAATATTTCCCGTTGTGAAATTATCTCCCCATATTCTGTGCGGGCCATTGACTGGGGACTTATTTTAACCACGGAAAAACCGGTCCCTAAAAACACAAAATATCTTGGTATCCAGGCCCACGCTTTCAGGCTAATTGATGACCCATTTGCTGACGGCGGTGTAAAAAAACAAGAAAATGTAATTAAGTGCAGAATTGAGAAAATAGTTGAAGGTGAGCTGGAATACGAAATTTATTTTAGAAATATAGAGTTTGACGATGATAATAGCCATTCGGTTTTGGTATATAAGGTCGGAAAGGAGCAATGGGATAACCGGAGAAATAAAGAGAGTTTGTACTTAAAAATTCCTGAGCAGACAATTCTGTTTTTAAACTAGTATTATATATTAATTAATTGTTTTTCATTACCAAATGTGGGTATTCTAAATTTAATTAACTGGATATCTTTATTTTTCATTTTTAGGATTATCTTTTTTAAAATTAATGGTTATAACCTGAAAAGAAAAACCTCTTTTGACAGAATAATCTTTCTAAGGGGGTTTTTTATGATTGTTACGTTGGGTTTACCTAGGATTTTGTTTTTGATATTTTCTTGAGCATAATTTAAGACATAAAAGAATTAATTGATGCATTACTCTTGAAAAATTTTATAAAATATAGTATTATTGCATCATAAAGAGGTGATACTATGAATCAACACTATAATCAGAACTACACCCGGGAAGAAATAGATAGGATTTTAGCAATGATAAAAGATTGTATTGGAGAAGACAGATTCATAATATCAACAAAAGAAAATCGACAAGAAAACATGGATTTTATTAATGAATATAACTTAAACAGCGGAAAGAGAAAGCAGATATTATTAAATATTACAACAGAAGATTTTTGCCATTCATTGCAAAATAAAAAATTAGGATTTGAACATGAGGTTTTATATGTTTTTTGTCCCCAGGTTAAGCTATTTAACTTTGATGGCGTTGAGGAACAGGTTGATATTTATATAAAATTTAATCTCATTGAGAGTGAAAGTGGAAAACGGGTGGTGGTCATATCTTTTCATAAGCGTAACAAGCCCATTGACTATCTTTTTCGATAATCAATAATAAAGTTAAAAGGAGGCATCTTTTATGAATGGGTATAAGACGTTTTGTGAAGAATGCAGAAAAGATGTTAAGTATATGTTAGAAACTGTTTTAATAAAGGGAAAACTTAAGGGTGAAGAATATGCATATACTGGGAAAAAGGCTGTATGTATGGAATGTGGAAACGAAGTTTATGTGGCGGATATAGAGGACCAAAATCTGAAAGCTCTGTATGATACTTACCGTCAAAAAAATGGTATTATTTCACTGGAGAAAGTTAGAGAAATACCTCAAAAATATAATATTGGAAAGCGTCCTTTGTCGTTGCTTTTAGGTTGGGGTGAAATGACTTTTTCGAGATATTATGAAGGCGATATGCCAACAAAACAGTATTCAGATGTCCTTCAAAAGATTTATGATGATCCGTTATATTATAATGAATTACTGGAAAAAAATAAGGTCAACCTAAGATCTCAGCAGGCATATGAAAAAAGTAAGCGAAAGGTGCAGGAACTGCTAGGAGAAGAAAAAAACATAGGTTCAAAGTTGGATTTAATTATTCAATACCTGCTTTATAAATGTGGGGATATTACTCCATTAGCTTTACAAAAAGCATTATATTATGTGCAGGGCTTTTATTTTGCTTTTGAAGGAAAGTTTTTGTTTGACGAAGACTGTGAGGCATGGGTTCATGGACCGGTTTACAGGGATGTGTATAACAGATATTCCTCCTATCGTTTTGACCCTATTGAAAGTATTGAAGATTTTGATGAAACGGTTTTTACAACTTCCGAAAAAGCGATACTTGATAGTGTCATCAAAAATTTCTGTTGTTATAGCGGAAAAATATTAGAAAAGTTTACCCATCTGGAAAAGCCATGGCGAAAAACCAGAGGCGAATTGCCGATGGATGTCCATTCTAATCGTATAATACCAAAAGAATTGATCGGGGAATATTTCCTCGCAGTAAAAGAAAAATTTCGCATGCTAACTCCTGGAGATATAGAAGAATATTCGAAAGCGATTTATAAACAGATATACTGATATTTTAGTATTTTTTTAGATGAGATTTTCTAAAATGAAAAAGTGACATATAAAGCGTAAGCAAGCCCTTCGGGGCTTTTTTTGTGCCCGGAAAAAGTGATTTGTATTGATTATAGGGCAAAACAATGATTTAATGTTATTAAGTTTTATAACATTAAATTCCAATTGACCAGGGTTTCTTATTTGATTGTGACCCTTATAGACGGAAAGGTGTTGAAAACCATATGATTATACTCATTGCCGATGACGAAAACGACATCCGGAACTTAATAAAAATCAGTCTTGAAGAAAACGGGTATACCGCCTTGACAGCCCAAAACGGCAAGGAGGCATGGGATATCCTTAAGACCCAGGAGGTCCATCTGGCAATCCTTGACGTGATGATGCCGGTGATGGACGGATTTAACCTTCTCCGAAAAATTCGGGAAGAAAGTACTATCCCCGTCATTTTTCTGACGGCCAGGGCTGACGACATGGATAAGGTGCTGGGCCTCGGACTGGGTGCCGACGATTATCTGGCCAAGCCCTTTTCCGTGGCCGAGCTGGTAGCCCGCGTTGGCGCACAACTGAGAAGAAGCAATGAATATCTTGCACGGAAGGATAAAACCTCTGCAAACATTTCATACGGCAGCTTATCCATCGACAAAGAAAAATGCTGCGCCTATAAAAACGGAGTGCCTATTGAACTTGGCGCCATAGATTACAAGCTGCTTCTTTTTTTTATGGAACACCCGGAAAAAGTTTTTACCAAGCGGCAGCTTTATCAGGCGGTTTGGGACGAAGAGTACTATTATGATGATAACACGATAATGGTTCATATCAGCCGCATTAGAAGCCAGATAGAAGACGACCCCCAGAAACCAAAGTATCTTAAGACCATACGGGGCATCGGATACAAGCTCCATTATACCGGAGAAAAGTCATGAAAAGAAAACTGTCCAATCAATTTCTCGTTAATTTTCTGGTAATATTCCTTTTGACCATATTAGCCACGGTTCTGGCCTTTGGGCTCTTGTCCTTTGCCAGCGGTCTGATTTCAGATTCCCTGGCCAAAAACCGGTATCCGGCCAGCGCCATTATTAAAGAGGATTACAAACAGATTGACCCGTCGGCTGTCGTACAAAACGGCGGCGGGGTACAGGTAGTGGATAAAGAATACCGTGTTGTTTTTTCCAGCGGTCTTGATACTATCGGAAAAGATAAGCTTACAGCCGAGGAATTTACAAAATTTTTAACGGAAAGCAAAAGTAAGCCCTATCATTACGATATTCTCTATCAGCCTGAAGGGGAGTTCTGGGTGATTGTTACCTTCCCCACCTCTCTCAGGCTGGATTTTTCCCTGATGTACAATAAAGAGGCTTCGGCCGGAGATTTCATACGGGTAGGCTATGTGCTAGGTTTTACGATTCTGACTTATCTTTTGCTTATTGGACTTTTCGCTTTTATCTATTCGAGGATAACGGCAGCGGCTATTACCGTGCCTTTGCGAAAGCTCCGTGACGGTACAAGGCTATTAAGGGAAGGCGATTATTCCGCCCGGGTGGATTTGCGGCTGAAAAATGAGTTTGCCGAACTTCAGAACACCTTTAACGACATGGCTTCCCGAATTGAACATGAGATATCCTTGCGCAAAAAGTCTGAGGAAGACAGGCGGCGCCTGATCCTTGATATTTCTCATGACCTGAAAAATCCAATGGCGAGCATTCAAGGCTATGGGGAACTGTTGCTGAAAAAATCAGGCTTAACTGAAAATGAACGGAATGAATACCTTGAAATTATTCTCAATAACAGCAAAAGGGCTAATGGGCTTCTTACCGAGCTTTTTGAGCTTTCCCAGCTGGACAGCCCGGATTTTTCATTAAAGACGGAAAGAACGGATATCTGTGAATACATTCGGCAAATATGCGGTTTTCTGGTACCGCAATTGGAACGTGAAGGGTTCCAATATGAATTTGATATTCCGGAAGAAAGTATTTATGTGCTCCTTGATCCCAATAGATTTGGCCGGATTATTCAAAATCTTGCCGATAATGCTGTTAGATATAATCCTCCCGGGACACTGGTTACCGTAAGCTTGGAAAAGTTAGATCATCAGGTGGTTATAGATTTCAGTGACCATGGGATCGGCATTCCGGCTCATCTTGCGGACCACATATTTAACCCCTTTGTCCGGGCAGACCCTTCCCGCAACTCCAAAACCGGCGGCAGCGGACTGGGGCTTTCCATAGCCAAAAAAATCGCCCAAGCCCATGGAGGAGATTTGAATCTTTTCCCCGGCGGGCATAAGGGTAGCACCTTTCGGATTATCGTTCCCGCCATTTAATGTAAATTTAAGGTTTATATCAGATGTATGACAGGTTCCATTGCTATGCTGGTAATGAACCCAAGTACATCTGATTTTTTTTGTGAGGTGATGATAAATGAAATATGAACCGGCTTTTTTTGAGATATTTCTGACCAGGATTGCCTTTCTTTTTTTCGGCAGGTCCGTTTATCAAGGATTTGCGGACCGGCTGCCCCTGGACGGAGGGGAACGGGTCCTTGATTTCGGTTCCGGTATGGGAACGGTTGCCTACTATGTTGCTGAGAAGCTCCCGCGCGGCCGTTTAATCTGTCTGGATATTTCCGAAAGATGGCTAAATGCCTGCCGAAAAACTTTGCGGGGCTATGAAAACATCAGTTTTCGGCACTGGGAAACTCCGGAGTTAATAGATGAATGCTTTGATGTAGTGTACTGCCATTATGTTCTGCACGATATTTCGGAAAGTGAATTAAAAAAAGTTATAGCTGTGTTGGCTGAAGCCCTGAAACCCGGTGGAGTGTTTGCCTTCCGCGAACCACTGTACGAAGGGGATAAAATAAAAGTTATCAAAAGTTTGATAGAAGAAAACGGTCTAGGCCTCAAAGAAAGCCGCATCACCGATATTCCCCTGTTGGGCAATGCCCTTGAGAATTTTTACATCAAATAATATGGAGGGTTACTATGATTGAAACTATTTCCTTTTTCATATTGACCTTTTTGGCGGTGGTTACCCTGATAGGTGGTCTATTCCTGGGGGCTTATCTTGTCATAACCCTCTTAAAGAAAAGGAACAATCCAAAAATATATTTTCCCTTGAAAAAAATTGCGAAAATCTTTGCCTTAACGGTTATTTTAAACGGAGGATTGCTTGTCCTTTCCCAGCTTACCGCTTTCACGCCCCAGATCATTGACGAAAAGGGAAACAGGCTTGAAAACAGCATTACAGAATTAAGGGAACTTGAATTAAACGGCAGGAAGCAGTGGGTAAGTCTGAGAGGTTGGGATAAAACCGCACCGGTCCTGCTCTTTTTGGCGGGAGGCCCAGGCGGTACCCAGATGGCGGCGGTAAGGCATGAGCTGGCGGAGCTGGAAAAGCATTTTATCGTTGTCAACTGGGATCAACCCGGCTCCGGAAAATCCTATTATGCTGAGAAAACCAAAAACATAACAGCCCAAACCTATATTCAGGATGGTCATGCCCTGACAGAGTACCTGAAGGAACGTTTCGCCCAGGAAAAAATCTACCTGCTTGGTGAATCGTGGGGCAGTGCCTTAGGAATTTTCTTGGTTCACCAGCACCCGGAATCCTATCATGCTTTTATTGGGACAGGGCAAATGGTGGACTTTGCCGAAACTGAACGGATGGATTACAGAAAGGCTTGGGAAATAGCCCAAGCAAAAGGCGATACCCCTTTCATAGAACGGCTTAAGGCCAATGGACTGCCCCCTTATTACGGAAAGGATGTAACATGGAAAAGCGCAGTGTACCTCAATTATCTCAGCGCTTATATGGCGGAAAACCCGAGCATTCATAACCCCGGCTATAATACCCTCCGGGACATCTGTGCCTCTGAATATGGGTTGCTGGATAAAATCAACTACGTTCGCGGCCTTATCAATACCTTCGGGCATGTTTACCAGCAGCTTTATGATATTGACTTAAGAAACGATTACAGCAAGTTGAATGTTCCAGTCTACTTTTTCTTGGGACGTTACGATGTTAACGCGCCTACGGCGCTGGTCGAGGAATATTACCGGGTGCTTGATGCGCCCGAGAAAAAGATTGTTTGGTTTGAGCATTCCGGACACAGCCCATGGATTAATGAGCGGGAGAGATTTATAGAGGAGGTAGTATCATGCTTTTTAGGAAGCATAACCCAATAAAAAGAAGAAAACAAAATATTGCAATTATTTCCTTGGTGATGGCAATGGTTGTAGCAATTACCGCTTGCAGTGCAACAAAGGGCAGCATTGTGATTCTTGAGAATAAAAACGGAACGGGCTTCACCATGGATTTCAAAAAGTGGAGCGCAAAAAACAAGTGTGAATTATCCCTTAAGAAGGGTGATGTATTGCAAGTTGAAGTTGACCGTCAAGACGGAAAAATTGCTCTTACAATCAGCGGGAAAAAAGGAAGCCAACCCTATACCGGCAATAACCTGGAAACCGGTATATTCACTGTCACCGTGGCTGAAACCGATGAATATTTGATAGAAATCAGCGGTAAAGAGACAACGGGAAAGGTTATAATCAAAAAAGTGGAAAGGGAAGGGAAATAATAAACAAAATGTGAAGCCGAAACAGCTTAAATCATCTCTTTTCTTGGCTTCCTTTAAAAGGAAATGATAAAATAAAAGATAATTCGCACATAATTTTTATAGCGGTATGAAGGGAAGGATTGCCAAGTGACGGAATACAAAATAATGCTGGTGGAAGATGATGTTTCTATTGCGAGGCTGTTAAGCTCCCAGATTGAGAAGTATGGATATAAAACGGTAATAGTTAAGGATTTTGCTAAAGTCTTGGATATATTTATTGCCGAAAATCCTCATCTGGTTCTGCTCGACATCAATTTGCCTAAGTACGACGGCTATTATTGGTGCAGAAAAATAAGACAGGTGTCTACCAAACCCATCATCCTTATTTCTGCTCGGGACAGCGAAATGGACCAGGTGCTGGGGATAGAAAGCGGTGCCGACGATTATATAACAAAGCCTTTCTATTACGAGGTGGTTATTGCCAAAATAAAAAGTCAGTTAAGACGTTGCTACGGTGAATTTGCCCATGATGTATCGGAGGAAAAAAAGATAGAGTATGAAGGACTCACATTATTTCCCGAAAGGCCGGAACTGTATTTTAATAACAATAAAACTGTGCTGACAAAAAAAGAAGCCGTGCTGGCCGAAGCATTAATGGGTATGGCTCCCAGGGCTGTAAGCCGGGAAATGCTTATGGAAAAACTTTGGGACCATCAAACCTTTATCGATGAAAATACCCTGAATGTAAATGTGGCCCGCTTAAGGAAAAAACTTCAAGAGATTGGTATCGACGATGCCGTTGAAACGGTAAGAGGATATGGATACCGATTAAATGTAACTTGGAGGAAAAAGAGATGAAAATTTTCTTACTGGACCATCTGTCATTTGTTTTGTTATATCTATTTAACATGCTCTTTCTCTTTATCTTTTACAGGGATCTGGGCGGGTTTGAGACTTTGGAAAATCTCTGTTACTTTATTTTCTTAAGCAGCTTCCTATTGGGAGTTTTTTTGTTATACCGCTATTTATCCCAGAAAAGGTTATATGATAAACTGAGCAGGATGCCTTCCAAGCTTGAAGATACTCTGTCCCCTGCAGGAAATACACCTGTTGGGGATGGCGTCAACAGGCTCTTTCAGGCCCAATATAAGTTGTACCAGGAACAAATCCAGGCCTACAAACGGAAACAGGCCGAACATCTAACCTTTATTCATCAATGGGTTCATCAGATGAAAACGCCCATCTCGATCATTCACTTGATACTCCAGGAAAATGAAGGCGAGCCTTATATTGAAAACATCAGGCAAGAGCTGGAGCGGTTAAGCAGAGGGTTGAATATGGCTCTCTATATGGCAAGGCTGGAGAGTTTTGAACATGATTTCACTGTGGAAACCGTTCCTCTAAATTCCATTGTAGCTGAAGTAATAAATGAGCAAAAAAGGTATTTTATCCGGAAAAAGGTCTATCCGGAAGTCAGAGTGGATTCCGGCATAGCGGTCAAATCGGACCGGAAATGGCTCAAGTTCATAATAGAACAATTGCTGGTCAATGCTATTAAATACACTGAAGAAGAAAACAAAAAGGTTATAGTGTCGGCTTATGAAAGTAATAAAGGCAAGGTCTTGGAAGTGAAAGACCAGGGCGTCGGGATTCCCCCAAATGATATCCGGCGGGTTTTTGAACCCTTTTACACGGGAGAAAACGGGCGAAAGTTCGGTGAATCTACGGGTATGGGGTTATACCTAGTTAAGGAAGTATGCAAAAAACTGGAACATCATATTGAGCTGGAATCAAAACCCAATGAAGGGACTATAGTTAGAATTGTCTTTACCGGTTAAAGTAACCTTACATAAATGTAAGCTTAATGTAAGATTGATCGATGGCTGACGGTGCACAGATACCTGATAATATAGGTATCAAAGGAAGAAAGGGTGTTGGAAATTGGAGATTCTAAAACTTAAGCATATTTCCAAAATATACGGCGAGCGAGTACAGCACAGTGCACTGCAAGATATCAACCTGACTATCGAAAAAGGGGAATTTGTCGGAATTATGGGTCCTTCCGGCAGTGGAAAGACTACCCTCCTCAATGTAATTTCCACCATCGATCCTCCTACCTCGGGAGAGGTACTTTTAAACGGTGAAAATCCCTATAAACTGGAAAGTTCACAGCTGGCATTATTCAGACGCAGGAAGCTGGGATTTGTTTTTCAGGATTTCAATTTGATTGATACGTTAACCATCGGTGAGAATATTGTCCTTCCCTTGACACTGGATGGACACCAAGTTTCGACCATGGATAAAAAATTGCAGGAAGTCGCTCAAAGGCTTAATATAGAAAATATCCTCACCAAAAGGACCTATGAAATATCAGGGGGACAGGCCCAGCGTACTGCCATTGCCCGGGCAATAATACACTCACCTTTGCTTTTATTGGCCGATGAACCTACGGGAAATCTTGATTCCAAAGCGGCTAAAGATGTGATGGTGCTGTTTGAAAAAATCAACAGGGAGACAGGGGTAACCACGGTGATGGTAACCCATGACCCGAAGTCGGCAAGTTACTGCCACCGGGTGATTTTCATCAAAGATGGCCGGTTCTATAACGAAATTCATCGCGGGGACAGCCGCCGGAAATTTTATCAGCAGATTCTCGATGTTCTTTCGCTTTTGGGAGGTGAAGCCGATGACCTTTCGGCAATTCGCCTTTAATAATGTTAAGCGAAACACGAGGGTATACCTGGCCTATTTTTTAAGCAGTGTTTTTACTATTATGGTTTTTTTCTCTTTTGCGGTCAATTTGTTTCATCCTGTGATAGCAAGTAGAAGGGGCGGGGCAATTGAACTCATTTTGGGGCAAACCGAGGTGGCTATCCTGGTATTCTCAGTTTTGTTTGTGTTTATCTCGGTAAATGCCTTTTTAAAAGTAAGGAGCAAGGAATTCGGAATTCTTTTAATCCTGGGGATGTCCCCGAAACAGCTGAGGCGGCTGGTTTTCCTGGAAAATATGCTGATAGGCTGTGTGGCTATTATTGTCGGTATCACCATTGGCTTAGTTTTCTCCAAACTGTTTTTAATGCTTTTAAGCAGCCTTTTGTCTTATGGTTCTCTGTCTTTTTATTTTCCGGTTAAAGCCATACTGTTAACCGCAGGAGTTTTTATTTTAATTTTTCTTGGTATTTCAGCCATAACTCCCCGGATAATTCGAACAAACAGCATCATAACTCTCTTAAAGGGGGTCAAAAAGGCCAACAGGGAAATAAAGTTTTCAATAATTCAGTCCCTTGCGGCTTTATTGTTATTGGGTTCTGGTTATTTTATGGCTTTATCCCCAAAGCTGTATGATCTAAATCCGTTTTTAGACAGGGTTGTATTATTCATAGAAAGGCTTCCCTATACCGAAGTAATTTTGACAACTTTTGTGGTTATCGGAACCTATTTGTTTTTCTCCCAGCTGAGTATTTTGGTCTTACACCGCTTGAAGGAAAACAAAAAATTTTACCTTAAGAAAACCAATATGCTCTGGGTTTCCGACCTTATTTATCGAATTAGAGATAACACCCGCATGCTTTTTTTAGTAACCGTTCTTTCGGCCGTTGCCTTTACAGCCATAACAGGAGTGTATGCGCTAAGCTCGGTGGTTAAAGATGAATCCTTAAAAGATAATCCCTTTGCCCTTACTTTTACTTCTTACAGCAGTAATGCCCATGAAGAAGAGCAAATAAAGATCATTGAGGAAATGCTTGATAGCCATGGCTTTAAGTACGAAAAATACAAAAGCGAAGTAATAAAGCAGACTGCAAAGGACAATCAGCCCATTCATATAATAAAACAGTCCGATTATAACAACCGGGCGGCGGCACTGGGATTGGAACAGGAGGTTCTGGACAAGGATCAGGCTTTAATGGTTCCTGTCTATGTAAGATTTGACCCAAAAAGAGATAAGACCTTAAGCCAGAAAAACATCGCCCTGGATAACGGAGAGATAAATCTTGAAGTAGCAGGGGTAGCCCCTAAGGTTATCTTCTATTCAGGATTGTTTCGGAATCTGGTTGTTGTTAGTGATGAAACTTATGAAAAAATAAAAAATATACAGGAAAAATACCATTCCTATTCTTATGATATTCCTGATTGGCTAAACACCTTGGAAGTTACGGAAAAACTAAGGGAAGAGCTGGGGGTAGGCGAACCCGGCAGGTATTATTGGTCAACAAGGATTGAAGGATATATTTTGGAAAACCAAAACAAAAAAATATTCCTTTATGTGGGATTCTTCCTGGGAGCCATATTTTTTCTGGGAGCCGGCAGTTTTCTTTATTTCAGGCTGTATACCGACTTGAACCAGGAAAAGGATAAGTATATTGGTTTAGCAAAAATAGGCTTAAGTTTTCAGGAAATGAAAAGGGTAGCCGGTATACAAATTGCCGTATTGTTTTTTGTTCCTTACATTCTGGCAAGTATTCACACCTATTTTGCCATTGCAGTCTTACAAACGGTATTGTATTCCTCGGTTTTAAAACAATTTTTTGTAGTAATAGGAGCCTTTTTAATGTTAAATATAATCTATTATTTCTCTGTCCGCTCAAGGTATTTAAACTATTTAAAAGGATTTACAGTCCGATAATTTTCCAAAAAGAAGCAAGGGAAGAGTTCTCATGCTTCTTTTTTTTGCCAATGTATTGAACAAAAGACTACTCTATGTTATTATATAGTAGTACTCAATATAATTGGTTACCAATAATGTTGAATACCGAAAGAGGTGTTTTTTTTGAGCAATATGAGTGAGATGCTCAAAGGAGTTTTGGAAGGGATTGTGCTGGAAATTATAAGCCGCGGTGAAATATATGGTTATGAGATTGCCAAAAAATTACGTCTGTTGGGTTTTGAAGAGCTTGCCGAAGCTACCGTATATGCATTGCTTTTGAGGCTTGAGAAAAACAGGTTGGTTCACATTACCAAAAAACCTTCGGAATTAGGTCCGCCACGGAAGTTCTACACCCTAAACGAGCGAGGACGTCAAGAGCTAGCTGAATTTTGGGCAAGATGGGATTTTTTAAGTGAACGTATTCAAACATTAAGATTGGAGGATAGCAAGAATGAGTTTTAGTAATGAAATTAGAGAAAAGATAAAACAGTTCGCAAGGGAGCAATCCCGGCACTATCTGGAAGAAGCGGAAATGACTTATTTAGAAAAACTGAAATATAAAACAGGCCAGTTAAGCAGCAAGGTCACAGCTAATCTTGCCAAATTAAAGAGCCGGTCCAATCTGTCTATTGAAGCCCAAAACGATTTGATCCTCTATATAAGCGACTATATGAAAGAATTAATGGAAGAGGGGCTTTCTGAAGAAGAAGCCTTTGAACGGGCCAAGGAAGAGTTTAAGTTTCGCAGTGAAACAATTGAATCTGCCGATTTGCAGAAAAGGTTTGCCCAATATTATGAAAATCTCGATCCTGCCCGGTATGAGGCCATCGGATTATTTTACGCAGGGTTTATGTTTTTTGGCGTTTCCATCGGTGCCCTTATTGGATTTCTGGGCAGCGGGGGCAAAGAGATGTTCAACGCAGGAGGCTGGATTGATACGCTGATCGGTGTCTTGGCCGGAGGAATCATTGGAATTGGCTTCGGGCTTATTAGCCATGGGATTATCGTATTAAAGAAAAAAGAGTGAAAATGAGGGAGTTTGTGTGTTATGATGAAATTTATCAGAAAAAAGAAAGATGTCGGAATTTATGGTTTAGCGGCAAAGGGCTATGATAGAAATGCCCGCCAAAGCAGGCTCCCGGAAATGCAGGGTTATGCCGATGAAGTAGCGTTACATGTTAATAAAGGAGCTGATGTTCTGGAAGTAGCCCCAGGTCCGGGTTATTTGGCTATTGAACTGGCTAAGAGGGGGTTTAAAGTAACAGGAATTGATATCAGCCCCGATTTTGTAAAAATTGCAAAACAGAACGCTAAGGAAGCAAATGTTTCGGTTAATTTTTTAGAGGGAAATGCGTCCAGGCTGCCTTTCGGAGACCGGTCTTTTGATTTTATTGTTTGCAGTGCTGCCTTCAAAAATTTCAAAGAACCCGTTAAAGCCTTATGGGAAATGCATAGGGTCCTTAAACAGGGAGGGAAGGCTCTAATAATCGATATGAATCGTGAAGCCACCAATGATGATATAAATAAGGAAGTAAGTAAAATGAAAGGCTTTGATAAACATTTTGTCAAATTTTCATTTAAGACTTTCCTAAAGCAAAGCGCTTATACCGAAGATGAATTTGAAGCAATGATTCTGGAAACTCCTTTTGATAGATACAGTATCAGAAAAGTAGGCATCAGCCTATATGTTTATCTTTATAAATAAAATCGTAATAACGTTGAGAAACCCTATTGTCGATAATCTGAGGACGGTGCATGAGCGCTGTCCTCTTTTGTTTTTACATAAGAACCTTATAAAAAAATTGCCTGCTGGAGCTTAATAAGTATATAATCTAAAATATAAAAAACAGGAAAGGAGATCGACTATGCAAAAAATATACGAGGGCAAAACCAAAGTTGTGTATGCCTTGGAAAACGGAAACTACCGTTTAGTTTTTAAGGATGACGTGACCGGCGAAAACGGTGTTTTTGACCCCGGGGCCAATACGGTAGGGCTTTCTATCCAAGGGATAGGTAAAAGAAATCTTCGGGTATCGGTCATGTTTTTCGAAATGCTGGAACAGGCCGGTATCGATACCCATTATATTAGTGCCGATATAGAAAACGGAACCATGGACGTCAAACCGGCCAAACCTTTCGGCAAAGGCCTGGAAGTTATCTGCCGCTTTAGAGCGGTGGGCAGCTTTTT
>JAAXZE010000143.1 GCA_012720075.1 Clostridia bacterium | reverse complement strand
CCTTATGATAATTAATTAATGAAAACAATATTAATTAATATTTTTTATTACATGCTCAATTTTGTAGCCTTGTTCAATAAGTTTTTTTTCAATAGGCTCGGTATTAATAGTGTTGGTCCTAATTACTATATCACTTTTTCCGCTTTTACCCCTAAAAGTGGCTATGTGGGTTATATTGGCATCAAAAGATTTGAAAATATTAGTAATATCCGCCAAAGTGCCAGGTACGTCAAGAGCTTCAATAGTAATTCTTGTTCCTGCTTCCCTGGAACCTAATAAATCAATAAAAGCATCAAAAATATCACTCTCAGTAATAATACCCACCAGTTTGTTATCCTTAACAACAGCTAAGGTACTAATTCTATTTTCCCGCATTAAAACAGCCGCTTCTTCTAACAACGCATCAGGAGAAATAGTGATGACATTTTTTGTCATGGCATCGCTGACTTTTGTTTTGTGTAGCAAATAGTTTAATTCATAAATACTTAAAGTTGTAGCCTTAGTCGGAGAAACCTTTTGAATATCAGCATGAGTAACTATTCCAACAACCTTTTCACCATTTACAACCGGAACCCTTTTTAAATTTTTTTGTCTCATTAACTCAATTAAATCACTAATTGGAGCATCATGGGCTATTGTGTAGGGATTAGCAGTCATTCGATTTCTAACATACATACTATTTCCCTCCTAAATAAGCTTTTTGAATTTCACTGCTTTTGGCCAGTTCCTCACCGGTACCGCTCATGACTATTTGACCGTTTTCTATAACATATGCTCTATGGGCAATAGATAATGCCATATGGGCGTTTTGTTCAACAAGCAAAATGGTAGTACCGGTACTATTGATATCGGTAATGATATCAAAAATTTCACGGACTAAAAGGGGAGCTAAACCCATGGAAGGTTCATCTAATAGGAGGATTCTCGGCCTGGACATCAATGCTCGGCCCATGGCTAGCATTTGCTGTTCTCCGCCGGACAAAGTACCTGCCAATTGCTTTTTCCGGTCATAAAGTATTGGAAAAAGTTGAAAAACATGATCCATGTCCTTTTTGATTTCCGCTTTGTCTTTTCTGAGAAAGGCACCAAGTTCCAAATTTTCAAATACACTCATAGCCGGGAAAATTCTTCTTCCTTCGGGTACTTGGGAAATACCTAACTCAACTTTTTCGGGAGCTGAAAGGTTGGTTATCACCTTCCCTTCTAATAATATTTCACCGCTGGTAGCTTTTTTTAAACCGGAGATAGTGCGTAAAGTAGTAGTTTTTCCGGCTCCGTTGGCTCCGATCAGGGTGACTATTTCTCCGGCGTTTACAGTTAAGGAGATATCTTTTATGGCATGAATGACTCCATAATGAACATTTAAATTTTTTATTTCAAGCATTATTGACATCCTCTCCCAAATAAGCTTCAATGACCCTTTTATTTGTTCTTATTTCCGAAGGCGTACCGGAAGCAATAAGCATACCATAATCCAATACATAGATACGCTCACATATTTTCATAACCAGGGACATATCATGTTCAATTAAAAGAATAGTTAAATCAAATTCATTTCTTATCCATTCAATGGTTTCGGTTAGTTCCGTTGTTTCATTGGGATTCATGCCTGCAGCAGGTTCGTCTAACAGCAATATTGCCGGTTTTGTTGCCAATGCTCTGACAATTTCCAGGTGTCTTTGCTCACCATAGGGCAAGTTTTTAGCCAGTTCATTTTTTTTATGGGATAATTTAAATATATCTAATAATTCTTCAGCTTCTTTTAAAAGCCTTTCTTCTTCATAATAAAATTTATTAAATCTATAAAGGGCTGCCGGCATATGATATTGGATATTTTGGTGCATGGCAATTCTCACATTATCCAGCACCGTTAAATCTTTAAAAAGTCGTATATTTTGGAAAGTACGGGCCAGTCCGGCTTTTGTTACTTCATAGGGTTTAAGGCCGTTAATAATCATCTCTTTACCATCTAAGTTTAATTTGATGGTACCCGATGTTGGCACATACACACCGGTAAGAAGGTTGAAGAGAGTGGTTTTTCCTGCGCCATTGGGGCCGATAATTCCGACAAGCTCTCCTTTTTCAATCTGAAAACTCACATTTGATACTGCAGTAAGCCCGCCAAAGGACATGGTTAGCTTATCAACCGAAAGTAGTGACATGTACTCACTCCACCCTTCCTCTTAATTTCTTATCCGGAATCTTTAATAAATCGGTAATTTCTTTAGTTCCAAGTAAGCCCTGGGGCCTAAATAACATAATAACAACCAACAACAGGGCATAGATAATCATCCGAACTGCGGTAAAAGATTGCAAAAGGGTTGTTAAAACCGCCAGTAAAACGGCTGCAATAACTGAGCCGGTCATACTGCCTAAACCGCCTAATACTACGATTACTAAAATATCTATAGATTTTAAAAAGCCAAAAATATCCGGCTTTATAAAATAAAAATAAGATGAATAGAGTCCGCCGGCAATCCCGGCAAAAAAAGCGCCGATAGCAAAAGCAATAACTTTATATTTGGTAGTATTTATACCCATTGCTTCGGCAGCAATTTCATCCTCACGGATCGAAATACATGCCCGTCCATAAGATGACCTTAATAAGTTACTAATTAACAAAATGGTTATAACAGTAAAAAGATAAAGCCAAAACCAATTGGTAAATCGCGGTATGCCATTTAATCCGGCAGCACCATTGGTTATTTCTAAATTTAAAAACACAACTCTGATTATTTCAGCCATCCCTAAAGTAGCAATGGCCAGATAATCTCCTTTTAATCTTAAAGTCGGTATACCGATTATGACCCCTACTAAAGCTGCGGCCAAAGCCCCGGCAAAAATACCGATAAGAAAACCTGTTGTTGAATTCATTTCCATATTAATAATGGCGCAAACATAAGCCCCTATGGACATGAATCCGGCATGACCTAAGGAAAATTGACCGGTAAAACCGGTAACAAGGTTTAAGCTTACGGCTAAAATCATATTTATACAAATAGTTGCTATGGTAATTTCATGAAAGCTATTAATAATATTCTGGCTTCGTAAAAACTGAACAATGGCAAAGGTTAATACAATGCCTCCGAGGATTAGTAAGTTGTTTTTTGTTAAAACTCTCATGCGTCACACCTTCTCCCGAGTATTTTTGCCAAGAAGGCCTGAAGGTTTAAAAAGTAGTATCAAAATTAAAAATACAAATACGGCGGCATCCCGATACATCGAATAACCATAACCGGAGACAAAGGTTTCCATAATGCCGATAGCCAGTCCTCCAATCATGGCTCCGGGAATACTTCCTATTCCACCGAAAACTGCGGCGACAAATGCCTTTAAGCCCGGCATAATACCCATAAGAGGGTCAATGGAATTATAATAAAGGCCGACTAAGATACCGGCAGCTCCGGCTAATGCCGAACCGAGGGCAAAGGTATATGATATTGTTTTATCAACTTTAATTCCCATCAGCTGGGCTGCGTCTTTATCTATGGAAACGGCCCGCATTGCTTTCCCGGTTTTAGTTTTTTGCACAATGAACTGCAATAATATCATTAGAATAATTGCTGTAAAAAGAATATAAATCTGCTGTGTATTTATAACAACATTACCTATATGAAACATTTTGTTGGTCAGTACTTTTGGATAGGATCTAACTTCAGCTCCTACAAAAAACATCATGACATATTCTAAAAGCAAAGAAACGCCAATAGCTGTTATTAATACGGCAATCCTAGATGACTCCCTTAACGGCTTATAGGCCACCTTTTCAATAACAATACCTAAAATGGAGCATAAACCCATAGATAACAGAAGGGCCGGGAAGAAACCCAAATGTCCATAGGTGGTGGCGGCAAATCCTATATAAGCCCCAATCATGTATACATCACCATGGGCAAAATTAATAAGTTTAATAATACCATAAACCATCGTATATCCTAAGGCAATTAGTGCATAAATACTGCCAAGAGAAATACCGTTAACCATTTGCTGAAGAAATTGTTCCAAAATTTACACCTCCAAATTAGGATATCATTAAACAAATTAAGTTAGAGTGAAAACTCACTCTAACTTAATTATTACTATATATTTTAAATAAAACAATTATTAATTTGGATCGACTTTAACGCTTGATGTTTGAACACCGTTTTCTAAGCCGATAACAACGATGGACTTAATGGGGTTATGATCTTCGCCCATATCAAAGGTACCGGTTACTCCAACAAAACCTTTGGTATTAGCAAGTGCATCTTTAATGGCTTCAGGATTTGTAGAACCTGCACGGCTGATTGCATCAGCGATAAATTTGCCAAGGTCATAACCAAGGGCGTTAAATGCGTTTGGTTCTTTACCGTATTTTGCTTTATAAGCTTCAATAAATTCTTTTACTAATGGGTCTTCGTCAATGTTTGAATAGTGGTTGGAGAAGAAAACGTTATTTAAAGCTTCGGCTCCGGCAAGCTCTAAAAGTACCGGGGAGTCGAAACCGTCAGCGCCAAGGATTGGAGCATCTATTCCCAGGTCCCTAGCCTGTTTAATAATCAATCCGGCTTCTTGGTAATATCCAGGTAAGAAAATAACGTCAAATTCTTTACCTTTAACACTTGTTAATATAGCATTGAAATCTTTGTCTTTCGCAACGTAACCTTCCTGAGCTACAATGGTGCCACCGGCAGCTTCAAAGGTAGCAATGAAGTTTTTGGCCAAACCTTCCGCATAGTCACTGGATTTATCTTGAATGATAACGGCTTTTTTAGCATTAAGATTATTCAAGGCAAAGTTGGCCATTGTTACACCTTGGAAGGAATCGTTAAAGCAAAGACGAAAAACATATTCATTTACCTTACCGATTTTATCTACGGTTACACCTTCATCTGCAGTAGCCGAAGCGGAGATTATCGGAACTTTGTTACCCATTGCCACCGGGATGGTAGCCATAAAGTTACCGGATGTAGCAGGACCAAGACAAGCTACAACGCCTTCTTGAGTCATAAGTCTGGTTGCTAAGGAAGTGGCTTCAGCAGCTTCTGACTTATTATCAAAAGTAACAGGAACTATTTTCATGCCATTAATACCACCGGCGGCGTTAATTTCGTCAAAAGCCATCATAATACCGTCTACAGAAGCTTGACCATAGGAAGCAACAGCACCGGATAACTCATAGTTAATACCGATTTTTACCTCAGTGGCAGCCTCTCCTTCATTTTGCTTGGCTTCTTGTCCTCCACCTGAACAGCCGACCACTAAATTGACCATTAGTCCAAGGAGGAGAAATAAGATTAGTCTTTTTTTCATGCACTTCAACCACCTTTT
>JAAXZE010000142.1 GCA_012720075.1 Clostridia bacterium | reverse complement strand
TTAATTGAAACTATTAATTTTGTATCTTTTAAATAAAAAATAATAAATATAAATAAAAGAATAATTAAGAACGCAACTATATTTTCAATTAAGTGCCGGGGAGTTTTGATAATTCCCGAAGCCACCGAGTTCATTCCTTATTATTGTTTGAGCTAGCTTTTCGTTGATAATAAATATGGTTTGTCAACAAGCTGCCTAATAAATATTTAGGTAAAAATTGTTCCTAATATACATAAGTAATATTCTATTTAAAAAAAT
Source organism: Clostridia bacterium (assembly GCA_012720075.1). GTDB lineage: Bacteria > Bacillota > Peptococcia > Peptococcales > BICA1-8 > JAAXZE01. The sequence continues at coordinate 10,719 of JAAXZE010000142.1, read as the reverse complement.
TCTTCCTTCTCATCGGTGGTATAGAACAATTGCCTTAACTCTTTATCATTAATAGCATCATTAGAGGCCAGGAGTTCCATCCTGGCTTTTTCCCTTTGCATGGTAGCCTTTTCCGTAAGACTCGCCAATTTCTCCGGTATGCCCCGTTCAGCAACCATTTTTTTAATCTCGGTAAAAAGCTGAAAACTGCCGCAGAGAAATTTCCCTTCGTCCAAAACCTTGGAAGCCACCATGGATTCAAAGTCTTCAAAGGCCAATTGCTTTTCCACCTTAGAAATATCCTTGAGGCAATAGTCTATTTCTTCTTTATAGCTGGGGTTGGCGAGCAAATAATATTTCCAGCGGTAAATAGAGGCATCAAGCTCGCTGATTAACCTTTCCGGCAGGTCTTTATAAATAATCACAATATCCAGATCGGATCCATTGACAAACTGTCCTGTGGAAAACTCTGGCCTCGGTTCAAGATGGGCCATTTCATAAGCTACATCACCGGCAATGATAAAGCAAACCTTTTCCTTTATTTCCTCCGGTTCCGGCTGGGAAGCAATATTTTTTTCCATGGTTTCCAGGGCCAGTGCAAATTTATTTTGGCTGACGGCAATAATGTGCCGGTGAAGCTCCTCGGCCTTAGAAAGAGCCATCTCAGCCTGACTTTTCAGGCTGATTACGGTATAATTATAAAACTCCCTGATTATGGAGGGAGAAAGCCGGGCAAAACCGTCAACATTTCTGTCCAGCCTTAAATACCGGGTTCCAAAGTTTTTGGTAACAATATCTGCATTTTGGTTACAGCTTTTCCAAAGATTAAACACATCCATGGCCGTTTTTTGGTGCAGTTCTTTTCCGGTCATAGGCCCATGGGTTTTAAGTAAATTTATGAGTTTGTCCATAATCCAATCCTTTCAAGTCCGGTTTAGTAATTTGATTCAAATATAGCATATTTAGTTCCTATAAACCAATTTTTATATAGATAAAGCTGCCCTTATACATAAAGGGAAAATAAAATTCCTGCAGCCTTTAAACCGCAGGAAATGTTATTGTTCATATTTGGAGCTGAGGAAGGGACTCGAACCCTCGACCTATTGATTACGAATCAATTGCTCTACCGACTGAGCTACCCCAGCTTTTTAACAACAAATATTTTAACTCCAAAAGTCTTTTACGTCAAGAAAGGGCATCCCTGACAATGGCCCGGGCCAAAATTTCCGTGGGATCATAAAAAGTAATTTTATATTTTTCTTTATTCTTGTAAGCTATAGGCAATTCGGTGCAACCCAGAATAACGGCCTGTGCCCCTAACTCCAAGCAATGGTTGATGATTTCATCGGTATACTTTTGAATTCCCTCTAAATCTCCCGATTTCACGGCAAATATGGTCTCCATTACTTTTTCCTGGTATTCGGGTGCAGGCAGGATAAAATTTATGCCCGCTTCGGTCAGCTTATTTTCATATAGCTTGGTAGCTATTGTGGCCGTGGTGGCCAAAAGGGCTACATTTTGAATATTGTCTGCCTTTAAAACCTTGACCGTTTCTTCAATCATATCCAATACCGGTATTTGCACCGCTTCTTTTACATCAGATAAATAATAATGGGCGGTGTTACAGGGAATGGCTAAAAAGTGGGCTCCGGATTTTTCAAGATTTTTTGCCATCTCAGCCATTACAGGGCCGGGACTGGGGCCGTCGCCTAATATAGCCTCAACCCTGGAAGGGATACGGGGGTTATTATCTACCAGGGTCCTTATATGCTCCTGGTCCCTTTTGGCAGGGGTAGCCCGAATTATTTTGGTCAAAAGATCCACCGTTGCCTCCGGGCCCATGCCCCCGATTATTCCTACTATTTTATCACCCACTCATTAAACATCTCCTTCCGGAGGAACAATACAAATAAAGGCCAGTTTTTCATCGCTGTTATTAATAAACTGATGGATCTTACCGCCGGGAACATAAGCGAAGGAACCGGCTTCTATTTCATAATCGGTACCGTCGATATGGACCAAGCCTTTGCCTTGGGAAACGAAGACAATATGGGGCCACTCATGACTGTGTCTTAATGAGCAGGAATTATCTCCGGGGCTCAGTTCAAAAAAGCGCATGACATAATCTTTCCAGCCTCCGATTTCCGGAGAAATTAAAACTTTTTTAACAACATTTTCATTGCCGCCAACATAAATGCCCTGAACATCCTTAACATGGGAAACTATCATTAACGCCAACTCCTTTCCTTTTTATCGACTCAACTCGCCGTTAGATTAGCCTTATGTAACTTTTACTTTGCAAATTTTCCGTCTTTTAAATAAATTCTATCACTAATTTTCTGGTTTTCCTATCCTATAATAACTAAAATCTTACGTTCCTCCGGCTCCCGCAAACTGACTGTTATAAAGGTCGGCATAAAAGCCCTGCTTGGCCAGCAACTGCCGGTGGTTACCCATTTCCACAATACGCCCTTCATTCATAACCACAATCAACTGGGCGTCCCGTATGGTAGAAAGCCTGTGGGCGATAACAAAACTGGTTCTGGAAGCCATCAGATTATCCATGGCCTTTTTGATTAAAATTTCGGTCCTGGTATCAACATTGCTGGTAGCCTCGTCCAGGATAAGAATGGGCGCATTTCTGAGAAATGCCCGGGCAATGGTTAATAACTGCTTTTGTCCCTGGGAGATGTTGCTGGCTTCTTCATTAAGAACTGTTTCATAACCATCGGGAAGGGTTCTGATAAAATGGTCGGCATGGGCAGCTTTAGCTGCTTCCACCACTTCCTCAAAGGTTGCCCCTTCTTTACCATAGGCAATATTTTCCCTAATGGTCCCGTGAAAAAGCCAGGTATCCTGAAGGACCATACCAAACATTCGGCGCAGGTCATCCCGTTTTATATCCCGAATATCAATGCCGTCAACGGTGATTTTCCCGCCCTGGATTTCATAGAAACGCATTAAAAGATTAACCAAAGTGGTTTTTCCCGCTCCGGTGGGTCCCACAATGGCAACAGTCTGGCCCGGTTGAACATTGAGATTCATATTTTCAATAAGGGGTTGGTCCTCTTGATAGCGGAAACTTACGTTTTCAAAGCGAACTCGCCCTTTGGGAGCGATAATGGAAACTGATTCTTCTTTGTCAGGTATCTCCTCTTTCTGGTCCAGTATCTCAAAAACCCGCTCGGCACAAGCCACCGTTGATTGGATGATGTTGGCAATGTTGGCCGTTTGCATGATGGGACCGGTAAAGGAACGGGAATACTGAATAAAAGCCAGGATATCCCCTAACCCCAATGATCCCCGGGTAACCCAAAAGGCTCCCACAATGCAGATTCCCACATAGCCCAGGTTGCTGATGAAGTTCATGGCAGGAAGCATCATTCCCGACACAAACTGGGCTTTCCAGCCCACCTCATTAAGCCGGTTATTGATCTCCTCAAATTGGGCTATTGCTTTTTTCTCCCGTCCGAAAGCCTTAACAATTTTATGCCCTGTATACATTTCTTCCACATGGCCGCTCAAATCGCCCAGTTCTTTTTGTTGTCCGACAAAGTACTTCTGGGAGTTCTTCGCAATTAAAGCAATGGCAATCATATATAAGGGCAGAGTTCCCAAGATAATTAAAGTTAAAGCAGGGCTTATGGAAAGCATCATGACGATATAGCCCACAATAGTAATAGCGGCGGTAATAACCTGGGTTAAGCTCTGCCGTAAAGTTCCCGCAATGGTATCAATGTCATTGGTAACCCGGCTTAAAATATCGCCATGGGGAGTGCGGTCAAAATATTTAAAGGGCAAGACGGCCAATTTCTTGTCAATTTCTTTCCTGAGGTCATGGACAACATTCTGGGCTACTCCCGACATGATTAGACCCATTAACAAATTAAAGAAAGCGCTTAACACATATATGACCGCCAGTATTAAAAGCATAATCCCTATAAAGGGAAAATCATACTGGCCGTTATTTTTCTCCAAAGCCTCCAAGGCCACAGCCATTTGCTCCCGGGTCAGTTCCAGGTCAGGATTTTTTATTAACATTTGGGCCATATAGCCTTCCTGCAATTTATTGACGGCCAAGGCGGTAATTTTAGGCGCCAAAATGGTAAAAACAGTGCTTAAAATGGCAAAAACCAACACTATTACCAAGTTCACCTTATGAGGACGCAAGTACCCCATAAGCCTTTTTAAGCTTCCTTTAAAATCCTTGGCCTTTTCCACCGGCCGCCCTATGCCGCCATGACCTCCCGGTCCTCCGGGGCCGCCAAAAAGTCTCTGCCGTTTTGGCCCGGGCCTGTTTATTCTCCCATTCATGCTATTTCCTCCTCTGATAGTTGAGAGGATACGATTTCCCTATAAACTTCACAAGTTTTCAGAAGCTCCTTATGAGTTCCCATTCCGGCAATCTTTCCTTTATCCAAGACAATTATCCGGTCGGCGTCCATTATGGTGCTAACTCTCTGGGCAACTATTATTACGGCTGCCTCCCTGATTTCCTCATTTAAAGCTTTCCGGAGACGGGCATCGGTCTTAAAATCCAAAGCGGAAAAACTATCGTCAAAAATATAGATTTGGCATTTTCTGACCAGGGCTCGGGCAATAGCCAGCCGCTGTTTCTGACCGCCGGAAAGATTGAGGCCGCCCTGGGCAATTTGGTGATCAAAACCGTCTTCAAAGCTATTAATAAAATCCAGGGCCTGGGCCACCTCTGTGCTATGAATAATTTCTTCCTCGGTGGCTTCTTCATTGCCAAACTTGATATTATCTCTGATTGACCCGGAAAAAAGAACCGCTTTTTGCGGGACAAAACCGATTTTGCTGCGCAATTGTTCCAGAGCCATTTCTCGGATATCAACCCCGTCAATTTTAATGCTGCCGCTGTTTACGTCATAAAAGCGGGGTATCAGGTTAACCAGTGTGGATTTACCGGAACCGGTACTGCCGATTATTGCCGTGATTTGGCCAGGGCCGGCGCTGAAAGAAATGTTTTGCAAAAGGGGCGCCTCTGCCCCCGGGTAGCAGAATGTGACATCATTAAATTCCAGTTTCCCTTTTCCTTTATCAACCTCTTTTGGTTTTTTTGGCTCTCTGATTTGAGGAACGGTGTCTAAAACTTCATTAATACGTACCGCCGCAGCCTGAGCCCTGGGGACCATAACGAACATCATGGAGAGCATAATCATGGACATCATAATCAGTATGGCATACTGAGTAAAGGCCGTTAAGGCGCCCAGATTCATATTGCCCTGGCTGACCCGAATACCACCGAACCAGAGTATGGCTAGAGTGGTAAAATTCATTACCAGCATAATGGAAGGCATCATAAAAGCCATGATTTGATTTACTTTGATATATGTATTGGTTAAGTCCTCATTGGCCTCGTTAAACCGTTCTTCTTCGCGCTTTAGGGCATTAAAAGCCCGGATAACCCGCATTCCCGACAGTTTTTCTTTTATAATCAGGTTAATTTTATCAATCTTTTCCTGCAGCATCCTGAACATAGGCATTACCCTGGTGGCAATTAAGGCAATAACCAAAGCCAGGACAGGAAGGGCAACGGCCAGTACCCAGGTCAGTCCAATATCCTGCTGAAAGGCCAAAATAATACCACCGACAGCCATCATGGGAGCGCTGACCATCATCCGCATAACAACCATGGTGACCATTTGAACCTGATTAATATCATTGGTGGTCCTGGTGATTAACGTGGCAGTGCCGAATTTCTCAAACTCATTCAAGGAAAAACTCTCTACCCTTTTAAAAACCTGGCTGCGCAAAATGGTACCAAAACCGACGGCAATTTTCGCCGATAAAAAACTGGCCAAAACGGCCACCAGAGCCGAACCGCCGGCTACCAACAGCATCACCCGGCCAATATCCATAATAGCGGTAAAATTTCCTTTCATAACCCCTTCATTAATGATTTTTGCCATCAAGGTAGGAAGATAAAGGTCCCCTAGAGTTTGCAAGAAAATACAGGCCAATAAAACGAAAATCATTAAAGCATATGGTTTCAAAAATTTCATCAGTCTAAGCATAGATTTCCTCCTAAAGAAAACCGAGAGAGTTTTTATCCCTCGGTTTTCTATATATAAGGATTTACATTAACGGAGCAAAAATACGCAAAACTGTTCCCGCCAAAGTCTTATACCAGGGCATGCGCTCCAAATACTCCAAAGTAATCTCAGTGCACTTTTCCAGGGTATTGAGAAAATCTTCTTTCATAGCGAGAACACTACTGGTGCCATACATCCACACCGCGCATTCAAAGTGCAAAAAGAGACTGCGGTAATCCATATTTATTGTCCCGACCACACCATATTCGTCGTCGGCAACAAAACTTTTGGCATGCATAAATCCCGGCGTATATTCATATATTTTGACGCCGCTTTCGATAAGGATTTTATAGTAGGACTGGCTGACGGTATGGACGTACCATTTATCGGCATGATGGGGTGTGATAATCCGCACATCCACCCCCCCCTTAGCCGCCGAGGTTAGGGCCATAACCATTTCATTGTCTAAAATCAGGTAAGGAGTAGTAATGTATATATACCTGCGGGCTTTATTAATAAGGTTCAAGTGCACAATTTCTCCGATGGGCTCATCGTCCAGAGGATTGTCGGCAAAGGGCTGGACATAACCGTCACCGGCGATTTTCTCATCCGGAGGAAGGCTAATCTTAAACTTGCTGAAATCTTCATTAATGCCTCGGATAAAATCCCACATGGAAAGAAACATAACCGTCAGGCTCCAGACCGCATCACCCTTAAGCATGATGGCCGTATCCTTCCAATGACCATACTTTTCATATTCAATAATATATTCATCGGCCAGATTGATACCTCCGGTAAAGCCTACTTTACCGTCAATAATGGCAATTTTACGGTGATCCCGGTTGTTTAACCTGGGAGACAACAGAGGAATCAAGGGATTAAAAATACTGCACTTAATGCCCATTTCCTCCAATATTTTATCATACCTATAAGGCAAAGTTAAAATACAGCCCAAATCGTCATAAATAACCCGAACATCCACCCCGGCTTTGGCCTTTTCCGCCAAAATCTCCAGAATGCTGTTCCACATTTTACCCTCATCGATAATAAAATATTCTAAAAAAATATAATGTTGGGCTTTTTTTAGTTCTTCTTTGAGTCTGGCGAATTTTATTTCACCGCTGGGCAGAAATTCGGTGTAGGTATTTGTATACGGGGGATAAAATGAATAATCATTGATATACCGGGACTGGTTGGCCGCATTTTCATTAAATCCGGCCATCTCATCAATAATTCTGGGTTTGGGCTCCAGGACCTCCTGGGATTTTTCGGTGATAAATTTCATTTGCCGCTTGGTTCGCCGGTTCAATTTATTTCTACCAAAAAAGATATAAAAAAGGCTGCCGAATATAGGGAAAAGAAGGATAGGAATAACCCAGGCCAGTTTATAAACAGGGTTACTCCTGCTGTTAACAACCCAAAAAACCGCAACGATACTAAGCAATAAACTACCGCCGTAAAAGTAGGCAATATACTGATTGAAACGAATGATTGCACCAAGCAGAACCAATAATTGCAGAATGATGGCTATAATGATCAGGGCTACCCGGTGGAACAAAAACTTTCTTATAAATTCCATTTTTTCACACTCCATTACAAGTGTGTTAAAAGGTAGGTCAACTAAAGGCCAACTTTTCGTAATGCTTGTATAAAGCATGAAATCTGCCGCTATAGTTCTTTTTCCAGGGTTTTTTCTTGCCGCAAAAATGCAAAATCACCGTATGGTTGATGACAAAGTCCATATCGCATTCCCCGTCACTCATGAGCTTATAATAACGGTATAACCTGGCATCATAATTAAATAATTTTTCATCCAGGGTCTTTATTTTCTTTGCATATAGTACATTTATGATATCCTGGTCAGGCAAAATCAATTTGGTCCGGTTGTTTTTAACAAAGTCAAATATTACCTTCTCATCAACAACCTGCCTTAAAAGCTCCAGGTTCATTAAAAGAACACCGGAGTTATAATAGGCATCAATTTCATAAGGCCTTAAACGCAATTTATTGATTTCTTTAATGGAAATTAAATCATGATAAGCAGCAGCATAGACATAACCGTCCATTTCCAGGTTATAAAGCTCTTTTATCGGGTTAATAACCAAAATATCCGGGTCCAGATATAAAATGCGATTCATCTCGGAAGGTAAAAATTTACAGGCCAATAAGCGATAATACATCTCTTTAGTATAGTGCCGAAGAACCGGGGCATCTTTAAAATAATTATCATCAATTCTTATTACATTCAAACGGCTGCCGTGCTTGCTTATAAATTGCTTCAAATCATTTAATTCTTCATCTTTAATGCTGGAATGCATTAGAAAAATTTCAAAATGTTCTCCAGGATTATTTAAAAACAGGGACTTGAGCATCACTCTTAAAGGTCTAAGATAGCTGGAGTCTAAAGTAACCAAAATATTCATCTTCTACCCCAATCCTTTCTTACTCTATTCTCCACTCTTTAATCTCTAATCTGTAACCTCTAACCTCTACCTTAACCTTATCCTTTAACCTTCCCACTCTCCATTCTCAATTCTCCATTCTCCATTAAAATTATGTTTCCTTCGTAAACCTGGTCTTACATCTGGGGCAGGTAATGATTATCTTTCCCCTACCCCTAGGAACCCTCAGGGTTATCCGACAATTCGGGCATCTGAAATACCTGTGGGTTTTCAGGTCCCTTAATTGATTTCTCGTTTTGTTATACCACCGATAAAGGGGATCCAAAAGCATGACAAATCTGTAATTTTCCATGCTCCGTTTAGCTGTATTTTTTGATAATATTCGAAAAATAGCTACCCCCAAAGGCAGATAACTCAAATATGCCAAAAAAGATAGATGGGCAAACCGGGCTATGAGGGCCAGCACAACGGCTATTGTCACTAAAAACATTGACAGCTGGTCTCCGCCGTATCTTCCCATCATAAACTTTCTCCACTTATTATTCATTGTGTCCCCTCTTTCCCCCACTAGATACTCCGTTATTATATTATAGCAAATTTACCAAGATTATCTCAAAAAAAAGAGCTTCAGTGGGGATTACCTTCAGCTCTTATTTATCTTAACTTAAATAGGATTTGGCAAGTTCAAACTCTTCCAGGATTTCGCGGGAAGGCTCTTTTGTTAATAAAGAAACCACTACGATGAAAACACAGGACAATAAAAAGGCCGGTAATAATTCATAAATCCCAAAGACACCGCCCAAGGGCTTAAGAACCAGTTTCCAGATAAAGACCGTAATACCTCCCGAGAGCATTCCGGCAACGGCACCGGCTCTGGTGGTTCTCTTCCAGAACAGGGAAAACAGCATAATGGGCCCGAAAGTTGCTCCAAAACCTGCCCAGGCAAAGGATACTACAGTGATAATAACGCTGTTTTCATCCAGAGCGATTATCATGGAGATAATAGATATGACAATTAAAGTAATCCTGGATATGAGCAAAACTTCTTTGTCAGTGGCTTCTTTTTTCAAAATACCTTGGTAAATACTCTTGGAAAAAGCCGAAGCGGCAATCAACAAATAAGAATCCGAAGAACTAATGGTTGCCGCCAGTATTCCCGCCATGACAATTCCAGCCAAAAGGGGCGGGAAAAAGTTAGTGGAGAGCAGGATAAAAATGTTTTCCGCTGAGCTTAGGGTCAAAAAGGCAGCAGGAGACAACATTCTCCCAATAATACCAATAAGTACGGCAGCAGTTAAAGAAATAATAACCCATACGGTGGCAATCCTTCTGGAGATAGTCAGCTCTTCCGGTTTTCTGATGGCCATAAATTTTAATAAAACCTGAGGCATACCAAAATAACCCAAGCCCCAGGAAAGGGTGGATACTATTGTTAAAAAGCCGTATTTTGCTGCCTCACCGAATAAGGGCTTGCCGCCTTCGCCGATTTGCTGGGCACCGTCAACCATAAGAGGCTGGGCAATACCGAAAAATTCTAAAAACCCCGGTATTTCCCTAGCGTTACTAATGACGGCCGAGATGCCTCCGGCCAAAGAGATGCCGGTGCCAAGCACAACACATAAGGCAATTATCATAACCATGCCCTGCATATAATCGGAAGCGCTTTCAGCTAAGAAACCGCCGACAAAAGTATAAAGAATTACGAAAATAGCGCCGGCAATCATCATATATTGATACTTAACGCTAAAAAGGGTGCTGAAAAGCTTTCCTACCGCAACAAAACAGCTGGCGGCATAAACGGAAAAGAAAATTAAAATAAAGAGTGCGGCAATGGTCATTAAGATTTTCTTATCTTCCTTAAACCTGTTGCTGAAAAAATCAGGAATGGTTATGGCATTTCCGGCCAAATGAGAATAGGTACGAAGCCTTTTGGCAACAAATAACCAGTTAAGATAAGTCCCAACAGCCAAACCAATTGCAGTCCAGGCCGCATCGCTCAAACCATACCAATAGGCTACACCGGGAAGACCCATCAATAGCCAGCCGCTCATATCTGAAGCCTCGGCACCCAAAGCCGTTACCCAGGGTCCCAGGGATCTTCCGCCAATCAAAAAGTTTTCACTGCTTTCATTGGCACGCTTTGCATAATATAGCCCAATCCCAATAACTACGGAAATATACAAAGCCATGGCAATGAAAATCTGTATTTTGTCTCCTACCACCATTAATGTTCCTCCTTAAAATTCATCTAGCCGTATAATTATACTAAATATCTACTATTA
>JAAXZE010000141.1 GCA_012720075.1 Clostridia bacterium | reverse complement strand
GAATTATCAACTGTTTAATCCGGCACTTAATTGAAACTATTAATTTTGTATCTTTTAAATAAAAAATAATAAATATAAATAAAAGAATAATTAAGAACGCAACTATATTTTCAATTAAGTGCCGGGGAGTTTTGATAATTCTTAGCTGAAAAAGACGATGCTCCGGGTCTTATTATATTCGGAATGATCCCCATTTTTGCTTCACTGGTAGTCGCAGTCTTTGCCGCTGTGCTTCAAAAGCTTTTAAAAAATGCCATCGATATCAAATCAGAAAATGATTTAACCATCTGAGGTGATAACAATGGCAATTATAGTCAATATTGATGTTATGCTGGCCAAAAGGAAAATGAGTGTTACTGAACTTTCGGAGAAGGTTGGAATAACCATGGCTAATCTCTCCATACTAAAAAACGGCAAAGCAAAGGCTATCAGGTTTTCTACTTTAGAGGCCATCTGCAAGGCTTTAGACTGTCAACCCGGCGATATCCTTGAATATCGGGCTGAATGACAAATTTCAAATTTTTGTTTCACAACATAAATAGAAAATGGACTATTTCTGCTAATCCAGTTATTTATTTCGAAACAACCAATGTTCCAAAAAATATTCGTTGATGATGTCCTGCAAGAAGTAAAGAAGATAGTAGTGGTGCCATGTGGGCACAACTACTATCTAAGCGAAGAGGAAATTAACTTTTAAGACTCAGTCCCGTACTATTAGACTATTATAACATTTAAATATAGATTTCTTTTATAACTATTTTAGTTAATAATTATAATAGCATTAATACTCCCATCAGCATTATAATTATATTCAAAATCCATTTTTAATAATTCGATAATAAACTCTAAAGGAAGGAAAACCTTTTCTTTCTTTAAAATAGGCCTCCCCTTAATTCTTTTTTCTCTATTCCCATTAATTAACACTAAGTTAGAATTTAGCTCTAATGTTATAATCTCTTCTGAAATACTAATTATTATAACATTTTTACTAGATATATAAATAATTTTTAAATCGAAAATATCTTCAATAGTTTTTAATGAAGCATAACCTTGTCCATCTTTAACAAAAGGAGCGATATCAAGTTGACCAACTTTACCATCTTTAAAAAATACCGAACTATTAAAAAATAAAGTAAAGTTTCTAGCTCCGTAAACCACGGATTCAGTAGTTCCATATCCACTTTTGAAGCTATTATTATGAAAAAATACAGTAACTTTTTCATTCTCATCATGGTTTTTTAGTTCTTTTATTAACTCTTTAACCGTATAAACCTTTTTATTCTCCTCCATTTGCCTAGCCCCCAAATAACAAAAATATTCCCAATATAATTACAATTAAAATCGAAATAATAAACATTCTTAATGCCCAATTTAATAACTGTGCCATAAACTCGTTTTTCTCTTGAACACTATTTATAGATTCAGACAAATCATATATTAATTTTTCATAATGTTCCTCTAAGTTAGAAATACGTTTTTCTAAAATTTTATCAGGTAACAAAGTATCTCTATAACTCTTTTTATAAAAAATACCATGACTTAATAAAATAAGAATGAGGATACAGGTTGCTGATAAAGATAAATAAAATAATAGTTTTAGCAAAGTAAATATTTCAGGACAAAGTTTATTTTTATAATCTTTATCAACAAAAAATATAAATAGTGATATAAATACCGCTGTGGCTTGTAATAATAATATACTCTTATTTTCAATATGTTTATTAGTATCAAGTTTGTGCTCCAACTTTGTTATTGCATATGAATATATTTCCTTATTAATTTCCCTGTTAAAACTTATCTTTATCCCCCCTTATGAATACTCCATGCTTTGGAAAATCAAAAATGTCTAAAATCCTTTAAAAAATACCCCGTACTAATTTTTCAAAGTTTTATGTAAAACAGCATTTTACTCAACTAAACTAGTTCGGAACTATAAGAGTGAATGTGTTAGGAACAGAGTAACCTAGAAAGTAGTTAATTCATTAAAAATCCTTATTGCATAACCATCTGTCATACCAGATATAAAATCAATAATTGACTGAATGTAACTCTCCTTAGATTCAAATGAATATAACTCTTCATTTTTATATTTTTCTGGACGGCTAAATGTTTTTGTTGGAGAATAATACTTATATATCCAATCTTTAAAAGTTCTCAATAAAAGTGGGTAACTATCTACATATTTTTCTATTTCTTCTAATGTGCTTTCTCCTTTATATAAATCTTTTAAAGTTTTGAAAATTGAATAAATAATTAGTTCTGCGTAGTTTTTATATATAGCCAACCTTGGATGACCATATATATTTTTTTTGCTAAAATCTTTCAATGCTTTTATGAAGTTTAGATAACTTTCAGAAAATCTTATACCATTTTCTGGACTACTATTATTACATAGATCAACTATAAACTTATGTATCAAGACAGTATTATTGACTTCTGCTAGACTTTCCCCCGTAAACTCTTTTACCATTCGCTGAAGTTTTCTAATATGTCCTTCACTTAATATTTTTAATGCCAAAGCGTCTTCCAGATCCCTTCCCAAATACGCTATTTTATCAGCAATTTTTACGACACAACCTTCCCAAGTATATGGATTATATTGATTTCTTTCTATTATTTCTTCTAACTTAATAAAGTCATCTCGAGGATATAAATAATTTTCATCAACTTCACCACAATGAGATATTATTCCGTCTCTAACGCCATAAGTTAAATTCAAGTTTCTTTCAAAACCCCCTGGATCGGGTAAAGTTTCCAATTTATCTACTATTCTAAGACTATTTCTTTCATGCCAAAAACCTTCTCCTAACTCTTTTTTAATTATTTTTTCTATTTTTTCCTCTCCAGCATGTCCAAACGGAGCATGGCCCAAGTCATGTCCGGTAGAAATTGCGACTGTTAATTCTGTATTAAGCCCTAAATGTTGTGCTATTGAATAACTTACAGATGCTACATGATTCACATGCTCTATTCTTGTACAAATGTGATCATTTCTAGCTGCGAAAAAAACTTGTGTCTTGTGTTTTAACCTTCTGTAAGCAGTACAATGGAGGATTCTATTGTAATCTCTTGTAAATTCGCTTCTGATATCTCCATCTCTTTTATAAATTTCATGCTCTCGTCTTTTACAGTTAAGCCATTTCGGACTTTTCTCATTTAAAGCAACTTCCATAAAATGACCAGTTTTCATAATAACCCAACTCCTTTTAAAACCATACTTAAAAACATTGTACCAAACATCAAAAATGCTCTCGGTTTATGCAAGTATAAAAACATCCTCCAACAAATTATTACATTTTAGTTAAGTATTCCTTATAAAATTTCCATTTCCTCCTAAAAAGATTTCTCATTTTTCGACACAAAATAAATATTTTTTAAGCTTTTGAATTATAAAAACCAAAAATTGATTCTTTTTCGTTATAATGATAAATATTTAATAAGAAAAAATTTTTTTAGAAAGGGTGTTCAGATGGTTGGCGTAGAAATCGATTTTGTTGTTACAGATAGTTTAAAAGCGTTAGAATTATATGAAAAGATATTTGAGATAGAGCGGGTTGGGTTTCCAATTTTCCCAAAGGTCAAAACGAGGTCATTTTTAACTTATACGGGGTACGCTTTCACATGTTGGACGAAAACCCCCAATTCGGGCTGAAAGCGCCAAACCCCGATAAACCAAATACAATTTGGTTCAACATCCTGGTCCCTGACATAAAAGAAACCTTTTCCAAGGCAATTAACGCCGGTTGCACAGAAATCCAACCGGTGACCGAAATTCCTGATTTTGGAGTATCCAATGCCATATTTGCCGACCCCTTCGGCTATCAATGGTTAATTCACCAAGTACATAAAGAAGTAAGCCATGCAGAACGGATAAAAATATGGGAAGAAAAAATGAAAAAATAAATTTAAAAAGCTTTGAATTAAGGCTCTAAAACAAATGTTGAGGTAGGTAGTAAGGAAGCTGAAAAAAGAGTGCAGAGCAAGGCATATTTTAAGCCCGAGGCCGCAGTCGTACAAGTAGTACGTCGAGGACCTCGGGCTTAAAATTAACGCAGCTATGTGCCTTTTTTCAGCTTCCGCTCTTTATACAAAGAGCATTTGCCGCAGTTAACACACCCGCCTAAGTGCAAAAGGCTTTTAAAGCATCGGGGGCAGCGGACGGCATTTTCATCTTTGATTTCATAACCGCATTGAGAGCATTTCATAAAAATCACACCTTTCAGCTCTCAATTCTCAACAATTCTCCATTCTCCACTCTCAATTCTCCATTAATTCTACCCTTCCTGAGAAACGGTCTTAACCTGGGGCGTCTTCTTCATTTTGGCAACTACGGAAGTTAGTCCCGCCAACCCAATAAAGACAAATATGGTAAACCAACTGCCGGAAACATCGCTGGCAAACATACCGGTCAATTTGTTGACAATGCCGCCTACCAAGAAAGCAATGGTGAGAGAACCTAACCACATAATGGCCGCTTCTTTTTTGTTCCGCTCTTTAAACAGTACTAGGATGGCGGCGATACATGGAACAAAGAGGGTTATGGTTATTAAAGCCACGATGGTTGACATTGGGTCTAAGGCCAAATCGCTTAAGCCCGCAGCCCCAAAGTCTCTACGTACTATACCCATAACGAAGGCTGTAGCCGCTTCCTTAGGCAAATTCAACCAACCTACGGTAATAGGAGCCAAGAAGTTTTGCACAGCGCCTAAAAATCCGGTCAAGTCCATTACGCTGATCAAGAGAGCGCCAATGGCAAATAACGGAGTGGCCTCTTTTAAAAAGCTAAAGGATTTAGTAAAAGTCTTTTTAAGAACGTTATTAATCCTTGGCAATCTCAAGGGGGGTAGGTCAATTAACAAATCAGTAGATTTTCCGGGTAAAACAGAGTTCAATAATGTTCCCACAATTGCCATAACACTAACGATGACCACAACATAAAGGGCAAGATATGTTCCGCCTAAGCCCGCCAGCATGCCGGCAATAACCCCCAACTGGGCTGAACAAGGTATAGCCAAGGCCAAGAGGAAAATTGCGATTTGTCTTTCCCGAACAGAGCCCAATAACCTGGTAACAACGGTGGCCAAAGTTACGCATCCAAAACCTAAAATCAGAGGAATAATGGCTCTGCCGTTTAAACCTACTTTGTTCAAAAGCCGGTCGGTCAGAGCGGCCAACCGAGGCAGATAACCGGAATCTTCAAAGGCCGACAGGAATAAGTAAAAACCTACCACCAACGGCATTAAAAGCCCCAAAACATAAGTAACGGTCATGGTTAGAACTCCGAATTCACCGGCCAAAATATAACCCAGGGCGCTGTCTAAATCAACTACCTTGCTTATTAAGCCCCGGATAAAAGGCTCATACATGCCTTGCATGATGGTTTCTTCGGTAATGCCGACCACAGTCTGGGCCACAAAAACCCCTATGGCTTGATACATAATATACAGCATCGCAATAAGTATGGGGATCCCGGTAATGGGGGTGATCATCCACCGTCCCAACCTGGTTTTAAAGTCAGTGCCTTCTTTAACCTCGGAGATGACATGGCCGACAATATCATTGACCCTTTGCCGCCGCATGAGATAAATGTCTTCCCGATGTTGGCCCGGCTTCAAACCATGCCTTTCGGCAATAATGGGGGCGCCTTCCAGGATCAAAAGAGCTTCACCCTGACTGGCTACCCTAGCATGCATTTTGGTTAGCAATTGCTGTAGTTCGCTATGGGAAATTATCCCCGGCTTGGCTTTATTGATACTGTTTTTCACTTCTTCCAGGCCTATCCCCTGCACGGCAACGGTTTCGATAACAGGAACCCCTAATAAATGTTCCAATAAATCGGCATCAACTTTTATTCCCTGCCGTTTTGCATCGTCTATCATATTAAGAGCTACTATAACAGGCACACCGGTATCTATAATTTGCTGGGTAAGAAACAAATCCCGTTCTAAATGAACTGCGTCAACAACATTAACGACAATATCGGCGGAAAGAATAACATCCCGGGCAATACGCTCTTCATCATTAAAAGAAGAAATGCCGTAAACTCCCGGGGTATCAATAACAATGTCTTCACCAAATCTCCCATAGGAAATATCCAATGTGGTCCCCGGATAGTTGGAAACATCGACATACATGCCGGTTAAGGCGTTAAAAAACACCGATTTTCCTACATTGGGGTTGCCGGCTAAAACTATTTTCCGGCCATGTTCCGGCAAATCAATTTTTATATTACTTTCATGGCAATGGGCCATGGCTTTCATCTCCTTCGTTCTCAATTCCCAACTCTCAATTCTCAATTCTCCATTCTCAATTCTCAATTCTCCATTCTCAACTCTCCATTCTCCATTCTCAACTCTCCATTCTCAATTCTCCATTATCTTATACTGCCTCGACAAGGATCTCCTTGGCTAAACCGTGGCCTACGGCAATTTCCTGTCTGTTTTTCTTTAAAATTACAGGACCTGCAGGTATCAATTCATCACAGGTTACAACTTCCCCTTCAGATATTCCGAAGCGAATGGCCTGTGCCCGAACAATCTCATTAGGTATGGAAAGAATTTTAATTGTTTGACCTTTTTTGGCATCAGCTAGCAACACTGGAAGCTCCTCCTTATTGATAATCATTATCATTTGTTGTCTTTAGCATACTATATTACTCGGAATTAAAAAATCCTATCTTTTTACTAATTTATTAAGAAACTAGCGGAAATTATTAGTCCAAAAGTACTAATTTGTATTAATAAATTTTATTTATAGTTAAAAAGCCACAAAAAAACCAGTTAATATTCTTTATTAACTGGTTTAAATTCTCAATTAATGGAATCCATATTAATAGAATTATCGACAGCCAAGTTTATCAACTTATTATCCCTTAAAATTATGCGTGACTACCCAGCCGAAGGCCTGCTTTATTAGTAAACTACAAAACTATTAAGGCTCATGGCTTTTTACCGTAAAACCGTGCCGTACGGCAAAAGTTATTAATTGCGTTCTATTATACACTCCAATTTTGTCGCAAATCCTTTTAATGTGATTTTTTACGGTATTGGGCGAGATATTTAGTTCCATGGCTATTTCTTGATTAGTTTTGCCTAAAGCAACCAGATGCATGATTTCTTTTTCTCTTTGAGATAATACCTTTAACTTTTCATTGCTTTCTTGGGACAATTGTTCGGCAAACTGCCGCAAAATATCACATGCCACTTGGGAAGACAATTCTTCGTTTTCTTTTACCACGCTGCGGATAAGTTTCACCCAGATTTCAGGATTTAAGGCCTTTAATAAATAACCCTGGGCCCCTAAACGCATAGCATCAAAAAGATGCTTAGCCTCTTGAGAGGCAGTAAGGACAATAACTTTGGTTTTGCCACTAAATTCTCTGCCGACGGAAGCCACCAGAGACTTTTTCTCGTCTTTAACCCATAATTCCGTCAGGACCACATCCACCGGATTGCTCCGGAGAAAATTTAAAGCCTCTTGAGCATTAACGGCTTCCCCTACCACTTTAAAGTCATCCACTTGATTTAAAATGCTGACAATACCTTTACGGGTGATTAAATCGGGCTCAACGACCAGGATGGTGATAGGATTTTTTTCCATAATAACAACACCTACTTTAATGAACTCAGCACTTGACTTTCATTAAGAAAAAAACCGACTAAGTCGGTTTTTGAAACAATAAAACTGCTTAAGGTTATTTTTCATCCTTAGCCTTAACCTATAGATTTAATTATGGCTACCCCCGAACTGGTGCCTAACCGGTCCGCACCGGCCTCAAGCATAGCCTGGGCGGTTTTAAAATCTTTTATTCCTCCCGAGGCTTTGATCTTAACCTTTCCTTCGGTAGCTTGTTTTATGATTTCTATATCCTCCAAAGCAGCTCCACCGTTAAAACCGGTACATGTCTTTACAAAATCCCCGCCGGCGGCAATTACCAGTTGGCAGGCTTTAATTTTTTCCTCATGGGTAAGCAACCCGGTTTCAATAATTACCTTAACCACCTTTTTGGGGACCTGGTTTTTGGCCACATCAACAACAGCTTGAATATCCTGGACAACTTCCTCATAGTTGCCGCCCTTGAGGGCACCTATATTCATAACCATATCCACTTCATGGGCTCCCTTTTTAAAAACCTGCTCCGCTTCCAAAGCCTTAACCTCTTTTAACGTTGCTCCCAGGGGAAAACCCACAACACCGACAACCTTTACCTTTGTCCCCGTTAAAAGTTTGGCAGCAAGATTAACGAACCAGGGATTGACACAAACAGCATAAAACCCGTACTCTTTGGCTTCCCGACACAACTCGATTATTTCCCTTTCGGTACTTTGCGGCTTTAAAAGGGTATGCTCAATATATTGATTAATGTGAGTAAAAGGCATTTTATAACCCCATTTCAAAAAGAAGCGAACTTCGCGTACCTACGGTTCTACAGTGCTACAGTTCTACTGAAAAATAAGTTCTCTTAAGGTTCTCCCAAGAAACATTCCCAAATTTCAATTCTCAATTCTCCATTAGTTAAAACAGTCCCAACAATATGGTTGCCAAAGTTGCATAAATGATTAAACCAACGATATCAATTATAGTAGTAATAAAAGGTGCCGATGCGGTAGCCGGATCTACGCCGGCTTTCTTTAAAAGAATCGGTACCGCCGTCCCCATAGTTGCAGCGGTAAACATGTTGGCCAGCATTGTTAACCCTACTACCAGACCCAGTTGAATATTTTTCTGCCAAATAAAAGCAGCAACGGCGATAATGGCCCCCATAACAACACCAAGGGAAATACCGACCATAGATTCTCTGATGACTGTCCGCAATACAGTGCCACTGCTTATTTGACCGGTGGCAATACCCCTTACGGTAACCGTTGAAGACTGGGTACCTACATTCCCTCCCATCCCGATGAGCAGAGGGATAAAAAAAGCCAGAGCCACTACGGTATTGAGTTGTTCCTCAAACCTGTTTAAGACTTGCCCGGAAAGCAAGCCCCCAAGGAGAGTAATTAAAAGCCAAGGCAATCTGGACTTAAAAGCAGTACTAAATCTGGACAGGGTTTCATCTTCCTCGGCTGAATAAGTACCGGCCATACGGTATAAGTCTTCTGTTGCCTCTTCATGAATAACGTCAATAACATCATCAACGGTAATAATCCCGATTAAATGCTGTTCATCATCAACAACAGGAACTGCCAGCAAATCATATTTAGCTACGGTTCGGGCTACATCTTCCTGGTCCTCATGGACATTGACCGATATAACTTTTTTTCGCATGATATCGGAGACCAGGGCTTCAGGGTCGGCAATTATTAGTTCTCTTAATGAAATTACCCCGACTAACTGATTTTTAAGATTTATAACATATACATAATATACAGTCTCGGCATCAGGAGCGATCTCCCTCAAAACTTCAATGGCTTTAGCAGCCGTGATATTATCAGGAACGGCAACATATTCGGTGGTCATTATACCACCGGCGGTATCCTCCCGATAATCCAACAACTCCTGGACATCTTCGGCATCCTGATCTTCAAATAAATCCAAAAACTTTTCTTTGTCATCCTCCGGTAATTCCCTCAGAAAATCTGCCGCATCGTCAAAAGGCATTTCTTCCAGGATTTCCGAAACTCTGTCCGGAGAAACTTCTTGCAATAACTGGGCTACATCTTCAGCATCAAGCTCGTTTAAAACCAGAGCTGCCTGATCAGAATCCAGTTGAGCCAAGAGGTATTGTTTTTCCTTTTTCCCGCCAATGTGGGATAAAATTTCGGCCACATCGGCATGGTGCATATCTTTTAATAACTGCTTTAGATGTTTCTCATCTCCGGCAGCCACTAATTCTTTAAACACTGTCATCAATTGATTATTACGGTCTTTCATGGCTCCTCCTTTCAGGGGAGCCTAGATGTGGAAACGGCTCCCCTCGTTAGTTTTTACAATATTCAACTTGGTACTTCGCGGTTTGCCTTCCACAAAATTTCACCTCAGCTATTTTACTTTCTAACCAAAAATATTTCAGACTTAGTCAATAGTGACCGGTCACTGGTTACCGGTCACCAAAAAAATCCTTAACTTTTTCTAAAAAGACTTTACCAAATTAAAATATTTGATGTCAACAACATCTTTAGGGATAACATAAGGTTGTTTTTTAATATTCCTCCCGATATCCCAGGTTCCGTAAAATCCCTTCTTTATTTCGCCAATCTGGTTTCACTTTAACCCACAATTCCAGGAATATCTTATTGCCTAACAAAAATTCTATTTCGGGGCGGGCTAACGAGCCAATTTTTTTCAGCATCTCGCCTTTTTTACCGATAATAATTCCCTTTTGGGAATCCCGTTCAACGAAAATAGTTGCACCGACATAAACAACATCATTAGCCCTTTTTTCCATCATTTCAACTATTACCGCAATGCTATGGGGCACTTCTTTCCGTGTCAGCTGCAAAATTTTTTCCCTTATCAGTTCACTTATTACTACTTGCTCCGGTTGGTCGGTTACCGCATCTTCGGGGTAATACTTGGGACCTTCCGGCAAATACTCAACGGATTTGTTGATAAGTAACTGAACATTATCGCCTTTCATAGCCGATATGGGGAATATCTCCTGGAACTCCATCCTATCTTTCCAGTTGTCTATGGTAACCAGCACCTGTTCCCTTTCCATTAAATCGATTTTGTTCAAAACCAAAAACACCGGAGTATTTACTTTTTTTAATCGCTCTATTATGTACTCCTCTCCGGGACCAAAACCGGCATTTGCATCTACCATATAGTATATGATGTCAACCTCATCCAAAGTAGCCTGTGCTACATCAACCATATATTGACCAAGCTTATGCTTGGGTTTATGAATACCGGGAGTATCAAGGAAGATTATTTGAAAGTCCTCCCGGGTCAAAATGCCGGTGATTCTGTTACGGGTGGTCTGAGGTTTATCGGAAATAATGGCTACTTTTCTTTCTAAAATGGTGTTTAAAAGAGTCGACTTTCCGGCATTTGGCCTCCCAATAATGGCAATAAAGCCTGATTTCATATCCTTCGTTCCTCCTCAAGCTTTTTCGGAGTAAAAGCCAAAGGCAATAATTCTTTAGCCTTATATACTTGATATTGACCATGAACATTGGCCATTATGACATCCATGTCTGTATCGAATTCCATTAACACCTGCCGGCAAGCTCCACAGGGCGAGGTGATTTCCTCGGTGTCAGTAGATACAGCTATAGCTTTAAACTTCCGAAAACCTTCGGAAACAGCCTTATAAACGGCCGTTCTTTCGGCGCAATTACTTAAACCGAAACTGGCATTTTCAATATTGCAACCGGTAAAAACTCTTCCCTCCTCAGTTAATAGGGCAGCTCCTACCCGAAAATTGGAATACGGTGCATAGGCTGACATCTTGGCCTCCGCCGCTTTTTGAACCAAATCTGCATATTTTTCCGCCACGTCCTCCGACCTCCTCTCTAATTAGTGAGATAGTGTGTTAGTGTTTAAGTGAATAAGAAGTTAACATGACATCGCGTCGCCGTGACGTCGATAAAGGTTAAGGTTTCGTTTCGCTAGGTTGAGGTTAATAAATGCAGTGCTGCAGTTCTACAGCTAAGATTTCGTTACCTCGTTGACTAGCTTCCGCTTCGCTAGATAAAAGTGACTGTAACATATTAATAATTCTCAATTCTCCATTCTCAATTCTCAATTGGTCTTTCACACTTACACACTAACGCACTAACCCACATAATTTGCCAATCACTAAATCAGTATTCCACTTGCACATCCAGAGGAACCACGCTTATCCAGGTGTTTCCCTCTTTTAAAGCCACTTCTTCTCCTTCACCCAGATAGTACCTGGTAATATCATCGGCAGTTTTTTCCCAATAGCCCTGTTTAAAACCGCCTTCGGAAAAATACACCGCCTTTCCCCTGCCGGTTAAAGCAAGTTCCAAACGTCCTTCACTATCAATTACACTGTTTTTTACCATTTGAACAATAATATTTTTAACGGCAATTTGTTTTCCTCTCTCGACAGTATGTTTTACTCCACCGGTAAAACGGAGATATTTTTTTGTTTTTTCATCGTAAAGGTATTGGGCCCGGTAATTGGAATTCCGGTAATTTATAGTAATTTTTTTGCATTCACCATCGGAAAATTCTTCAATAGGGCTTAAATAATTAAAATCCCACAAACGACCTTCTCCCGGCAAGCCTTCCTGCCGGGCTACCCTTCTCAGGGTCTGGGCATCGGAGTATAAATTAAAAGGGGCCTCTCTCTCATTGCTGCGCCAAAAGGCCCGGTCTACCCCACCTTCCAAGCCGTTAAGACTGCTGATTTCCGAAAACCTGGCAAAGGCCTGGGGACTTCCTCCGGCATGAACAAAAATAGGATCATATTCCTTGGCAATATCAATATTATAGTCCCTGGCGCTTCGCACGGGACCGATTAAGGATGGCTCAAACCTGGAAAAAACAGCCATAAAACGGGTAGTTCCGCCTTCAATAGGCAGCTCATAGACTATGTCGGCTTCTTCCAAACCCGCTTGGGGCCGGGCGTTGACATCATTATCAATTATTACCACCAAATTTTTGTTTCGGGGAAGCTCCAGCCATTTTTCATCCTGAATTATTTCCACCAAAACCGGCGGCTCATTTTGTTGTCCCTGTTCCGGAGGGTCTTGTTCTTCTGCTACTTCCTGATGGGGTTTTAATAATTTCTCAATAAAAAGAAAGCTGCCAACTCCTGCTGCAAGACCTAAAAGCAATAGGATTATAATTACCAGCCTGCCCTTAAACCAATCCATTCTCCCCTTACTCCTCCTTCCAAACCCTTACCAATCTCCTCCTGCCAACGTTTTTTTCTCTTTTTGACTCCCTGTTACTACAATGAGACTAATAGCCGTGAAGTTTCTCAACTTATTTTATTACGGCAGACATTAAAAATACTTGCATAATTTGGGAAGAAAAACAACCGCCCCGATAATTAAAGCACATAAGGCGGCAAACAAGACAGCACCTGCAGCAACATCCTTGGCTATCTGAGCCAGAGGATGGGCATCGGTGGTATATAAATCAACGGTTCTTTCTATTGCCGAATTAATCATCTCCAGTGTAATTACCAAGGTAATCACCAATACAACCAGCAGCCATTCAATGCTGGATATTTTTAAATACCAAGACAAAAAAACAGCTGCCACTGCAAAAAATAAATGTATCCGCATATGCCTTTCGTTTATAATGCAGTAATAAATACCTCTCAATGCATTGAAGAAACTTGCAAAAAATGAAAGTTTATTTTGCATAAATGTACCTCAATACATGTTTTTTATATGCTGTCAGGCAAAATATTGGGTCTATAGTCTTTTCGGTCAGACTTACCTGTCAGAAAAAATATGCGGTCAATTAGTTGCGTCAGAGCTACTTAAAAGTCCGGCTGTTCCGTCTGACAATGACAAATTAATTCTCCATTCTCAACTCTCCACTCTCCATTAAATTAACTACTCTCTGGTCAGTCCCACGGCAGCCAATAATTCTTCTTCCCTCTGCCGCATAATTTTTTTATCCTCTTCGGTCATATGGTCGTAACCCAAAAGATGCAGTAATCCATGTACCATCAAATAAGCTATTTCCCTGTCCAAAGAATGGCCGTATTCCTCAGCCTGTCTCGAGGCCGTTTCCAAAGAAATAATGATGTCGCCCAGGAGAAGTTCCTCTTCACCGTCAACAATGGCCATTTCTCCTTCACCGGTTTCCAAAAGAGCAAAGGAAAGGACATCGGTAGGCTCATCTTTGCCCCGATAAGTTTTGTTCAATTCCCGGATTCCTTCGTCATCGGTAAAAACCAGGCTGATTTCCGCATCGGGGTCTACTTCTTCCAAAATTAAACATTTATCAGCTATGGCTGTAAGTTTATCCTCCCACTGGGGGTGCAGGGGGATTATTTCCTGCTGGTTGCTTATTATCAGTGCCACTTTTTTCACCTTTCTTTTCTATAGCTTTAAGCATACTTTCCGGATACTCGATCCTTTGATGATAAATGCCGTTTAACACCCGAACGAAAGCGTTGGCAATCTTGTCAAGGTCTTTAAAGGTCAAATCGCACTCATCCATCTGGCCTTCGTGGAGCCGTTCTTTAAGTATATTGCGGACCATACCTTCTATTTTCCCCGGTGTAGTTTGTTTCATAGACCGGACCGCCGCTTCCACGCTATCAGCCATCATTATTATGGCCGCTTCTTTGCTTTGAGGTTTTGGCCCGTCATAACGAAAATCCGCCTCTTTGACCGTATCCTCTTTTTCCGTTTCTTTTGCCTTATGGTAGAAGAATTTAACCAAGCTTGTCCCGTGGTGCTGGGCAATCATATCAATAACTACTTGCGGCAGTTTAAAACTTTTGGCCAGCTCTACACCGTCTTTGACATGGGAAGTGATAATTAAAGTACTTAACGGGGCCGCAATTTTATCATGGGGATTTTCTCCCGTCATCTGGTTTTCCACAAAGAAATAGGGTCTTTTCACCTTGCCAACATCGTGGTAATATGCTCCAACCCTGACCAGCAGCGACTCTGCTCCCACCGCGTCAGCTGCAGCTTCAGCCAAGTTTCCTACCATAATACTATGATGATAGGTCCCCGGGGCTTCCAGCAGCAATTTTTTAAGCAAAGGATGGTTGGGGTTGGATAATTCCAAAAGACGTATGGAGGTAGTAATGCCGAAAACACTTTCCAAATAAGGAAGCAGGCCGATAGTCAATACCGAAGACAATATACCGTTTGCGATGCCAAAACCGCATCCGATTAAAATCAGTTGCCAGCCCAAATTATTTAATATTCCCAGGGAAACTATGCTGGCTATGTTGGCCAGTGCTATCCACAGACCGGCTTTGGCTAAATCGAAACGTTGGCTTAGCCGGGAGACGGTGTAAACTCCCACCAAACCACCGGTCAGCGCAGTCAGTACAAAAGCCAGATTATCGGTAAACAGGCCCACAAACATAGCGAAAATCATGGTGGTGAAAACAGCCAGCTTTGTATCCAAAAGGATGGCTATCAACATAGTTCCGGCAGCAATGGGAATCATATGGCCTACTTGCTGGGCCCTTTCCGGAATATTACTTAAACTGATGGCCAGAATCAGTTTGCATAAAATAATAGTTACAACAACCAGAAGCATTAAAAGTACCAGGTATTTTTCATTCCGATATAGTTCTTTACGGTAATGTCGCAAAAATAATATGCCTAAGACCAGCATCAGCCCTATGAATAGAGCTAGTCCCAAAAGGATGAAGGTGGGGGAAGCGTTATTTTTATACACCAACCAGGTTAAAATATTTATTTGGCGTTGGGTCAGGACTTCACCGGCTCTTACAATCTTCTCGTTTTTTTGGATTACCACATTGACCGGTTCTACCGCTTCCATGGCTTCCTGTCTTTTCTTTTCCGTTTCTGCTTCGTTATAAGTAAGGTTGGGTTTAAATTCAACAGAGTTTAATATGTCTTTAATCAATTGGCGATATGCCGTATTTATCTCCAATAAATCGATTTCGGAAAAAATTTTGTCTTTGGCCAATTGGAGGTTCTCATTGCCAATACCGGCTTTATAAGTATTGCTGACAATATTAATGGTCTGGGCCTCCATTTTTTCAATTTGATCGGGCTCCAACCTGAGAACTTCCTGCCATTGCTTTTGGGTCAAAGACCATTTGAGAGTATCCAAGGCTTTTATTTTATCTTCTTCCGTTAAGTTGGGATTGATTTTTACCCCCAGTACTCTTTTAAAGTTGGAACTAATCTGGTTCTTCATATTTTCCCAGACTTCCGGATTTAGCTCATAAACCGGCTTGACACTCTGGTAAGCTTCCTGACGTTTTTTCTCAGTAGCTTCTTCATCCTCAAAAGTCAGATAGCGATTTGCCGAAATATCTATAGGGCTGACTTGTCCAACCTCAAGGGACATTTGTTCCGGCAAAAAATGCAAAGCCAAAATGCCCAAAAGTATCCCACAGAATAACAGACACCAGAGAAATCTGCGAACTTTAGTATGCCCTAACAATTGGATAAATAACTTTGGCATTTTAAAATTAAACTTATTAAAATTCATTAGGGAGTTACCTCCTCTCGTCCACCTCATCATTATACTTCTCGTAGGCGGCAATTATCTTGGACACAACGGGATGCCTTACAACATCAGCCCTGGTTAAGTATTGGAAACTTATTTCAGGGATTGATTGAAGTATTCTTTGAACTAAAATAAGGCCCGATTCATTGTTTTTGGGCAAATCTATCTGGGTCACATCACCGGTAACAACTGCTTTGGAACCGAAGCCTATTCTGGTTAAAAACATTTTCATTTGTTCCGGAGTGGTATTTTGCGCTTCATCCAAAATAATAAAAGAATCGTCCAGTGTTCTACCCCGCATATAAGCCAGCGGAGCAATTTCTATTACCCGTTTTTCCATATAGCGTTGGGCGGTTTCAAAGCCCAAAACATCATAAAGTCCATCATAGAGGGGACGGAGATAGGGGTCAACCTTATCCTGCAGGTCTCCGGGCAAAAAACCCAGTTTTTCACCGGCTTCTACAGCCGGACGGGTTAGAATTATCCTCTGCACTTCTTTATTGCGGAGGGCCCGGATAGCCATTACTACGGCTAGATAAGTCTTACCGGTACCGGCAGGACCGATGCCAAAAACGATATCATTTTCTTTGATGGCTTGAACATACTTATATTGACCCAGAGTTTTGGGTCGAATCTGTTTACCCCTTGCTGTTACTTGCAATACTTCAGAAAGGTATTCCGATATTTTTTCTTCCCGTTTCTGGGATACAAGGGTCAAACCATAGTTTATATCGGAAAGGTTAATAATTTTACCATGGCTGATCAAGTCAATAAGATGGTCAAACAAAAACTTGGCGGCCTCCACATCTTCGGAGGAGCCGGAAATAATTATTTCATCACCTCTGGCAACTATTTTGGCCTCAAGATTCTTTTCAATAAACTTTAAATTCACGTCATTCATTCCAAAAAGAATGGAAGCCTGATTGTTATCTTTTAATGAAATTTTTATTTGCTGTTGATTGGACAAAGTTTTTATATACCTCCTAATTATCAACTAGTAACTTAATGGGTTGTATCCCATGCATGTAATATAACACCTGACGCATCTGCTTCTGAGTAAAGCTTAAAGGATGCATCAGCTTTTAGGTAACTATTTTTGGATGTGTCAATTTAAGTTGACATTCATCGGATGCATCATGCATTTTACTTGAAAGCAGATGCATCCCCAAAGGCTTACTTGCATCGGATGCATCATTCAATATGGCTTTTATGTGATACCTTTAGTCGTCACAATGTCACGTTTACTTTAAAGAGTGCTGTAACTTTTCCTTTTATTATACACCAGCCGTTCATTGCGTGCCAACATTGGGCAAAAGCTGGGGCACTGCAATATTTTCTAAGCACTGCCAGATAACCTCTACCGTTATCCTTTCATCATCGGCAGAGATAATCCGAGCCGATTTTTGGAGTATTTTGGCATCATCAGCCAATACCCCTTTAATTTCTTCCTCAGCTCTCCGTATGGCTTCCCGGTAAGCACCTTCCGGCCCATACTCCCTTACCAGCCGTTTTTCTTCCCAATAAATATTAGTTATAAGTTCGACAGGCAGTTTGATATTCCTCCAAGAAGGGATTTCTTTGGTAAGAGTTTCCTGATCATAATAACTATAAGGACTACTCTTTGGTCCCTGTAAAATAAACTGTTTTTTCCCTATTTTTAATACTACTTGCTGAACTTTTTCACCGGTTTTTATTATACCTGTCTCTAATAATTCACAGGTGTTTTGGCCGGAATATTTTACTTCGGCCCGGACAATTCCTTTTGCTCTGACCGGTTTTGGCTCTCCGGCAGGACTATAGGTTCCGTCGGGATTAAGTATAATTTCCGGATAAACATAGCCTTCGATAAGAATTTGTCCCTTTTCAACCATATCTCCTTCTTTTACTAAAGGGGTTCCTACCAGCACCAGCATCTCTTTAATCTGCCCCCCTTCTTTGGCAACCAGATGGGCAAACTGACTTTCATCGGTTTTAGGAATTAACACTTTTTCAGAGATCTCAATAGTAGCTTTAATTCCCTGAATATTAATTCCCACCCAGGCTAATTGGGGATGGGAATCCAGCATGGCCCTTTCAATTTTATCAATATCTAGCTTTTTAATAACGGCGCCCGGCTTTAAGCCCCATTGACCGGCTAAGTTTTTAATTTCATCGGTAGTCAAATCTTCCGTGCCCTTTACCTCAATTACCCAAACAAAAGACGTTAATATGTATAAACTTAGGAAAAACAAAATGCTTCCCAAGGCTAAGCTTTTTCTTTTTCTAACCTTTTTAATTTGAAAGGGCATTCCCCGCCGTTCATAAACCCGGGCTCGGCAAGAACATGCCCTGGCTATTCGAGCCAGTGGCCTGAAAGCATGGAGCCTTACCTTCATTCTAATCTTATTATTGCCTATTTCAACAATATCCCATAAAAAAATGCCCCGGGTCAAGGCCATGTTAATTACTTTTTCGGGAAACTGTCCCTCAATTATAACTATGAGATAACCTACTAAATAGGAGTACCATCGCAAAGTTTTCAACCTCCCTATTAGTGACTAGTGACTTGTAAATTTAGTGTGTGAGTGTTTAAGATTAATTGAGAATTGAGAATGGAGAATTGAGAATTATTTATAGGTTACAGTCAAATCGCGTTTATCTCAACCTCAACCTAGCGTAGCGAAACCTAACTAGTTTTTAGGTGATTTATCGGGTTGTATCCCATGCATGCAAAATTACTCCTGACGCATCTGCCTCTGAGCATAGCTTAAAGGATGCATCGGCTTTTGGGTTATTTTTTTGAATGCATCCCTGTAAATTGTCATTCATCGGATGCATCATTTAAGGTAGACCAAGTATCACTTTTTCCTCAACCTAGCGTAGCGAAACCTAAACCTTTTGAATTCTACCTCAGAAATCCAACCTCCTTAATTTTGCCGTCAATATAAATTTCTTCAATACTGATGTTTCTTAAAATTAAATCTTCGCCTTTTATAATCAGTTGACCTAAAGAGGTACTGAGTCTTACCAATTCTCGGGAATACTCTATGATGCCCCGATGGTTTTCAATATAGATTTGGATATCGCCAATAACCGTTATTTTGGGCAAATCCAATATTACATCCTTTGGAATATCCAAAACACTGGAAAACTTATTTTTCAGCTTATTATTAATAAAAGGCATAAAAAGACCCCCTCTTTTCTTAAATTTATGCTGAAAAGAAGGGGATATGCAGGAAATGTTTCCGGTACTACCGCTGTAATTATCGGTGCCCGGCTTTCTTTTTTCTTTTGTCTTTCTCTCCGATCTTCACCGTATCCATAGAAAAAGGAATTTTAGATTCATCGGAAATACTTTCAATACTAGTCCCACCCTTAAAACCCTCCCCAAGTTTTTTTAAAGCTACATTAATAGAATGCCCATGGAGAATCATGACCACCCGCTCAGCGGGTGGTTTGCTCTCGCCCTATAAGGGCGGTTACTAGGCTGAGCCTAAAGGCTCGCTGAATAGTCCGCCAACCGCACATTTTTTCAAGCAACCCCTAAAGGGGT
Source organism: Clostridia bacterium (assembly GCA_012720075.1). Classification (GTDB taxonomy): domain Bacteria; phylum Bacillota; class Peptococcia; order Peptococcales; family BICA1-8; genus JAAXZE01. The sequence goes on along the minus strand of JAAXZE010000141.1, from coordinate 14 downwards.
TCTTTATTTTTTCT
>JAAXZE010000010.1 GCA_012720075.1 Clostridia bacterium | reverse complement strand
TTAATTTTGTATCTTTTAAATAAAAAATAATAAATATAAATAAAAGAATAATTAAGAACGCAACTATATTTTCAATTAAGTGCCGGGGAGTTTTGATAATTCCCGAAGCCACCGAGTTCATTCCTTATAATTGTTTGAGCTGGCTTTTCGTTGATAATAAATATGGTTTGTCAACAAGCTAAACGGGCCTGCGGCCCGTTTTTTAATTGGCATTGTATTTAATTCCATTTACTTCATAACTATATGTGATTTCAGCATTTAAAGAAAGGGCTACAGAACAGTATTTCTCCAGGGACAATTGTACCGCTTTTTTTACCTTTTCCGGGTCAATATTGGGACCTTCCAGCTCATAATGAACATGGATGCGGGTAAATCTCTTAGGATGATCTTCGGCTCGGGTTCCGTCAATATGGGCAGTAAACTTGGTTATTTCCTGCCGCATTTTAATGAGGATATTTACAATATCAATCCCCGAGCATCCGCCCAGGCCGCTCAGCACAAGTTCGGTAGGTCTGGCCCCTTTGTTTTCCCCACCAAATTCCGGGGCTCCATCCATAAGTATTTTATGACCGGATCCCACTTCTGCTTCAAAACATGCTTTATTCTTCCAGCTTACTTTCGCTTCCATAAAATATACCTCCCTAGTGTAATTTTTCCCGGTCTTTAAAAGGACATGCTTTAAATTTCTTACTCAACTTTATTTCTCCCTGCAAAAATTAGGTTTATCTAAAAATTTTATGAATAATTATGGGTTTTTATTCCTTTTTTCTTTCATAAACCTGGAAATATTTTTTAAAACAGGCCCGTTTTACATGCAATGCGGCTTTTTATTGTTTTTCCCTTTCCAAGTACAATAAGCACAAGTTAAGGGAAAAGGAGGTGCTACAAATGGCGGTAATTGCAACTTCATTGGGTTCCAGGCTGCAATTGATTGTGCAAACCGGTGTTGACGGCGAAGGCAAACCGGTTCTAAAAACCCGCACTTACAACCGGTTAAAACCGGGGGCCACCGACGAAACGGTTTACCAATTTGCCGCTGTCCTGGCCGGTTTGCAAAAACATCCCCTCTATGAAGTAAACAGGGTAAATGAAGTAAAACTGGAGCAGGAGTAAGATAGGAGAAATTTTTTTAGGAGGTGATAAAGGTGGAGGAAACCAAAACTTTACAAATGACCTTTGTTAACGCCGCTAACCAGCGGGTGACCCTTAGCGTCCAGGACCCCAGGGAAGATTTGGCCGCTCAGGATGTAGAAACGGCCATGAATGAAATTATAGCCGCCAATGTCATTAGTTCCGCCGGTGGCGATCTGGTAGCGGCGGTCAGCGCCAGGATAATCAGCCGTCAGGTTACGGAATTAATCGGATAACAAACATCTGAACCGGTAAAAGGTTAAGGTTTCCTTACCCGGCTTAAGGAACCTTAACCTTTATCATATACCGCTGACCCCTCAGTTTGCGCCCAGACCCATATCCGGCTTTTCTCTTATTCACCGTCTCACTTATTCACTAACACATTTATACACTTATACACTTACGCACTCACACACTCACGCACTTTCATACTTACTCACTTACTTTAAGGAGGTTTACCTTATGAATAAAGTTGAAGTTCAACCCTATTACGTCTTTAAACGGTTTAAATGCAATCTCTGTGATCGCTTGGAACAGGTAGAAAAAAGGCTGGTGTTTTGGCAGGACGGCAAGGTGATAGGAGATCTGTTATTGTGTAATTCATGCTTGGAATTGTTAATAAAAATTATTGAGGGCAGTGAAGAAGTAATGGAAGAGTGGATTTTTAAAGGGGGAGGTAAGGATGGATAATATTTTGCAGCAAATAGGAAATTATGGTTTTCCCATGGTTATTAGCATATATTTGCTGGTTCGAGTGGAAGGTAAACTGGAGAGTTTATCAGCTTCCATAACGGAATTGGCTAAAGTCATCGAAGGATTAAAGGAGGCCAGATACAGTGGTTAAGTGGCAAGGTATAGTTATTCACCACTCGGCCAGTCCCCGGGGATATTGGCAGGGAGATAAATGGCTGCCGATAAATGCGGAGGTAATTAGAAAGTGGCATGTAAAAGACCGGGGATGGAGTGACATTGGTTATCATTTTGTGGTATTGGCTGATGGCACAATCGAAAAGGGGCGCCCGCTGGATCGGATTGGTGCCCATACCAGGGCTGGAAGACGCAATTTTACGTCAATAGGCATTTGTCTGGTGGGCAACTTTCAGTATGACACCGTTTCACCGGAACAGCTGCATTCAGCCGTAAAGCTGGTTAAAAAATTGCAGCAGGATTTTGCCATCCCTTTTGAAAAAATAGAGTTGCATAATCAAGTTGAGGGAAGCAGCACCTTATGTCCCGGAAAATTATTTCCTAAAGAAATATTTTTTGCATTATTAAGTTCCGATTTAGCAGGAGATGGTTAGACAGGGGAGAATTTATTAAGTAATATTTTTTTAACAAAAGGTTAACAGGGGGGATTTGTTTGCAGGTACAGGTAGTGACCGACAGTTCGTGTGATTTACCTAAAGAGTTGATAAATAAATACAATATCCAGGTTGTTCCGCTGTCTATCCATTTTAACGAGGAAGAATATATTGACCAGGTTGAAATAGATAATGAAACCTTTTATAAAAAGCTGGCCCAAGGGGGGGAACTGCCCAAAACATCAAGACCCAATCCGCTGGCTTTTGCCGAAGCTTTCCGAAAAGCAGGAGAGAAGGGGCCCGTTATTTGTATTACACTATCTTCCGGATTAAGCGGCACTTATGAGAGCGCGGTTATAGCCAAGGAAATGGTTGACTGCCGGGTCGAGGTTATAGATTCTTTAAATGCAAGTATCGGAATAGGACTTCAGGTCATTAAGGCCTGCCGGCTTGCTGAGGAAGGCTTAAGCATCGAAGAAATATGTGAGGAAATTATTAAATACCGTTGCCAAATGAACACTTTATTTACGGTAGATACTTTAGAAAATATTGTTAAGGGAGGTCGTTTATCCAGTTGGGAAGGGGCTATAGGCCAAGTTCTTAATATTAAGCCTATTCTCTACAATCTTCCGGAAGGGGTCATCGGCACCCTGGAGAAGGTTAGAGGCAGAAAACGCTCTTTAAAGCGCATAATTCAGTTAGCCCAGGAAACAGGCAAGGATTTTTCCCAGCTGACCATGGGTATTACCCATGCCAAAGCCGGTGAGGATCTTGAACAGATGGTTCAGGACATCCGGGAGGTATTAAAACCAAAGGAATTAATTGTCAGTGAATTAGGACCGGTAATTGGCAGCCATACCGGCTTTGGAACCATTTTAATAGCATTTTAAAAGCGGAATTCCGAAAAGGATAAACAATAAAAGCCTGCAAAGCAGGTCAGCTTGTTGACAAACCATATTTATTATCAACGAAAAGCTAGCTCAAACAATTATAAGGAATGAACTCGGCGGCTTCGGGAATTATCAAAACTCCCCGGCACTTAATTGAAAATATAGTTGCGTTCTTAATTATTCTTTTATTTATATTTATTATTTTTTATTTAAAAGATACAAAATTAATAGTTTCAATTAAGTGCCGGATTAAACAGTT
>JAAXZE010000140.1 GCA_012720075.1 Clostridia bacterium | reverse complement strand
ATTAATACTAGTATATCATAAATTATAATCGTTCCTTCAGAGTAAAACTACGATTTTTCTTTAAAGGAGTGATTTCATATCCTGGCTTTGTTAGCAGGTGGAATTTTTTTAGTATTCATTGGCATTCTTCATATCCTGCCCATAGGAGTTAAATTCATAAACAATAAATCCCTGGCCAAATTAGCAGGGATTATTGTACTAACACTAGGACTTTATATAGTCTTTAGAGCCCTTAATCTATAGGATCTTTTTAGGAAAAATGACCGTTACTTTTGTGCCGGAACCAACTTTGCTGGTAAACTTCATCTCCGCCCCATGTTTTTCTACTATTTGTTGACAAACAGAGATGCCCAGACCGGTTCCATGCTTTTTAGTCGTTAAAAAAGGTGTCCCTATTTTCCGGAGAATCGCCTCGGGAATTCCTTTGCCTTCGTCCTCCACTTCCAAGATTACCTTATTCTCTAATTCCTTTAACCGGACATATAGATTTCCTCCGTTGGGCATGGCTTCTATGGCATTATGGGTTAAATTCAAGAAAAGCTGTTTGATTTCGTTTGCATTTACTTTTAAGAAAATGTCGTCAATTTCGGCATGTAATTGCACATTGGCCAACATAGCTTCTTTTTCGATTAATATTATCTGCTGCTCTAAAACCTCTTTTAAATTACAAACAACCTGCTTGGCATCGGTTTTTTTGGAAATAGATAAAAAATCGGAAATTATTGCATTGCAGCGATCGATTTCGGAGATTAAAAGCCTTAACTTGGCCTCGGATAGTTTTTCCCCGGTTTTTTCCGCTAACTGCAAAAACCCTTTAATGGTCGTTAAAGGATTTTTTATCTCATGGGCTATGCTGGCCCCCATTTGGCCTACTAAGTTCATCCTATCCAGATTTCTCAGTTTTTCATTAAAGACTTCTTCGGAGGTAATATCATAAAAAATCCCCATAGCATAAGTTATATTATCTTCCGCATCATAAATGGGTTGATAAATTCCTTCAATAATCATATTGTTACGAATGGTTCGTTCTTTGAAATAACTTTTTCCGTTATGTAAGGCATCCAAAATTAAAAGGTCTTGGTAGTTATAATTATTGTTAAATAATATATCGGTATAATCTTTACAGTATAGTCCAATAAATTCTTTAGGCGATCTTCCTTGAATACCGGCAAAATCCAGGGCCACCTGATTTATATGGACAATCCTCTCATCTTTGTCAATAACAACAATACAAAGGGGAAACTCGTTAATGAGTTTTTCCAATAAAGAACTTTGTTTTTTTAAATGTTCCTTAATTTCAAAAAGGTTTTTGCTAATATCCCTCTCTATTTTGACAAAGTATCCAACCAACAAGCTAATTAAAACATACATTGTTATAAACATTAAATCAGTCTCAATGGTGTAGTCTAAAGGCATTTTTTCAATAAACAAAACATCCATTATCAGGTTAATAATACCAACACTAACTGAAAGAGCAATATTTATTTTAAAGTTAAATTTAATTGCCGAGATAATTAAAGGAATTAGATATAATAACCTTAATTCGAAATATCCGGTATTTAAGAATAAAAATATAATACAAAAAAAGTCTAAAAATAAAATAAAAAAATAATAAAAAAAACTTTTCCGTTCAGGATTAAAACTTGAGTAACTGGTGACCAAGAGCAAGACAAAAAAAAGGGAAACAATGAAAGCATGACAAATATTATAGATCTGGATTCCCAGATATTTAAAAAAGATCACCATAACGATCAGGCTAAACAAGATCTGGACAATAAAAATATAATTATTAAGACTTGTCTCTCCCTTATAAATATTATTCATATAAAACGCCTTCCTTCAGCAATAGAAGCAACAAAAAGACTTATTTATTGTATACAACTAAATATTCACCAAATAATTCTAATTTCCTTTATATTATATTAAGATATAACAGTTATTAAATTAAGATAAAACATTCTAGCTTAAACCAAAAAATTTTTAAAACAAATAAAAAAGGAAGCCGCAAGGCTTCCCCTGAAAGTTATATCTTTATTTTGCTTGAAAAGTACGGCATTGGGTTTCCACCGAATCCTTAGCCTGTTTTCCTCCGCCGTCAACATTTACTTCTATTGCACTGGCATTACAAAACTGATTTTGCCAATACCTGCAGTTAGATACCGAACATTTAACATTTTCCAAAACCATTAAAGCCACCTCCCTTCTACACTATTCTTTTATAGTATGGTTGGAGATGACTTAAAATATCACTGCTAATTAATCTCAATTAAATTATTAGGGCTATAGGGTTGAAATAGTTCCTTCTCAACAGTATAACTATTTTTATCGACGATTACAGTCCCGTGGTGTAAAAATCTATTTTTTACAAAATACCGCATATCAATGAATTTTCCAATTATTTTATTATCTTTAATATCATACTCAATATGAAACAGTGGTGTAAATTCTTTGAATATTTTTCCAATTTTAGTTTGTACTAACCTTTCCTTGATTTCTTCAGAGATAAGCTTTAACTTTTTGTGGATTTTTATTTTACATGTTAATAAGTTAATCTGACCAACTATATTTTTGTTATGAACCCGGGCAATAAAGTCCCATTTCACTATGCCGATAAAGGCCGGCATAACTACCAATTTTGTCAAATGACAGCCGTAAAAAAGACTAATCAATTTCTGTGCCCTGCGACGCATCAGAAGACGAAGTATCAAATAGCCTATAACAAAAATCAGAGCCAGATATTTAAAGGCTGAGCCAAAATAACCGGAAAAGACCATCGCCCCACTACCCAACAGTAAGAAAGGATCGGTAATCATTAATAAATTCAAGGTATATTTTTTTTTACTAAAGGGGTAAAAAAGCATGACACCATAGGAATTAAGCAAATCCAAAAAAGTATGGCTGAATGCTCCCAACATGGCCCATAAAAAAAGGTCCTGCCAAGAGGCAAAAGGAAAAAAGACGCTTAAAATTCCGCCTATTGCCAGGGAAAAAACCATAAGCCCGGGGATGGAATGGGAAAAACCGCGATGATGTTTTAGATAAACCCAGTCACCCCAGTACTGATATACTATATCAAGATCGGGAGAAACAGCCCCCAGCACCGCAGCCAAAAAACATGGATCAGTCAGTGAAACACCTGCCCCCACCGCTGTCGCTGCCGCAGCGCCAACCACCGCATGGCTTATAGGATCCATTTCTCCACCTCCTAATTTTAATAAATACAACTAACTATCAGTATAACACGAATTTTTAGACCTCCCAATTAGTAATATATGGCTTTTTACTGGCATTGACCGGTGAGCTCCGCGATATCTTTTACTCCTTCCCGGTCTAGCCAGTCTTCTAAATCTTCAAGAACTTTTAGAGGTAAAAGGGGATCGATAAAGTTTCCGGCCCCGATGGCAATGGCTTTAGCTCCGGCCAGCATAAACTCTACTGCATCTTCCGCCGATACTATTCCACCCATCCCAATTATCGGGATTTTTACCGCCCTATAAACCTGGTAAACCATCCGCACCGCTATTGGTTTCACCGCCGGTCCCGATAACCCGCCCATAACATTGGCCAGTACCGGCCGCCTTTTTTTAATATCAATAGCCATTCCCAACAAGGTGTTAATTAAAGAAACAGCATCGGCCCCGACACTTTCCACCGCCCTGGCAATCTCTGTTATATCCGTTACATTAGGAGTTAATTTGACAATAAGAGGCAAACGGGTTTTGGCCCGAACCCTTTTTACCACTTGAGCTGCTCCTTGGGGATCGGTGCCAAAAGCCATGCCACCTCCTTTAATATTGGGACAAGAGATATTCACTTCCAAACCTGCTACCTCAGGGACGCTGTCCAGCCGAGCTGCCAATTCCTCAAATTCAGCTACCGAATACCCTGAAATATTAACGATAACAGGAACACCAAACTGCCTTAGCCAGGGAATCTCCCCAGAAATCACTTTCTCCACCCCGGGATTTTGTAAACCGATACTGTTAAGCAATCCGGCAGGGGTCTCGGCAATGCGGGGCGGTTCATTGCCCGGCTTAGGTTCCAGGGTTGTGCCTTTGGTCATTATTCCCCCCAATCGGCTTATATCATAAAACCGGTTGTATTCCTGACCGAATCCGAAACATCATGAGGCAACCAGAACAGGAGTTTTCATTTTTATGCCTGCTACTTCTACGGCTAGATTTGCCATTAAACTCACCTCCCTTTTCTCAGGGGCTAACTTTTTGGTCTTGTGCCCAGCAAATCTACAATATAGTGAAGTGTGTAAGTGTGTTAGTGCGTAAGTGCGATTAGTTTTAAGGTTACTTATTGGGTTGTACCTCATGCATTTTAAACTTTCCCTGACGAATCTGCATCTGAATATAACTTAAAGGATGCAGCAATTTTGATTAACTTTTTTTGGGATGCATCAATTTAAATTGTCATGCATCGGATGCATCAGGCATTTTGCTTAAGAGCAGATGCATCTTCAAGAATTTACTTTCATCGGATGCACCATTTAATGTGGCTTTCATGCGATACTATCGATGTCACGATGCCACGGCGACACTATGTCACTTTTGCATATGCTAGTCAAAGAAGTTGACGAAATCTTTAATCTTCAATCTTCTTTTCTGTAGAACTACAGAACCATTGCTACTTAGCAAAACTTCCTTTATTTGTTATCCAATAATAATTCTTTTGCATCAAACACCGGGCCGTCATGACACACCCTTTTATACCCCACTGTCCCATCAGGATTGCGTACCGGACAGGCGCAACCCAAACAAGCACCGACGCCGCAGGCCATCCGCTCTTCTAAAGATACTTGACAGGGAATACCCTTTTCCTCGGCTATTTTAATCAACCCTTTGACCATGGGCAAAGGACCGCAAGCATAAACTTGATCCAGGGAAATGCTATTTACTAATTCCTCTAATAATTGGGTAACAAAACCCTTCTTTCCCTGGGAACCATCATCGGTAGAAATCCGGACCCGGCAGCCTAATTGGCTAAATTCCTCAGCAGCCAATAGTTTTTCTTTAGTTTGAGCTCCTAATAAAACATAAACTTCCCGCTCATTTTCTAAAAGCTTTTCAGCTAAAGCCAATAACGGCGCTATGCCGCAGCCCCCGCCAACTAAAGCAACCCGCTTAAAACCCGTCTGCCAAGAAAAACCATTGCCCAGGGGTCCTATTATTTGCAAATGCTGGCCCGGGCTAATCCGGCTTAAAAGCTTCGTTCCCTTTCCTACTACTTGATAAACCAGTTCAATGATGCCCTTTGCTTCATCAATTCTATGGATGCTAATGGGCCTATTTAAAAAAGGTTCTAAAGTCCCGGAAGTTCTGACCATAACAAACTGCCCCGGTTTAGCTTCCCCGGCTACCATCGGTGCCTCTAGTATTAATTGATAAAACTCCGGTAAAATTTTATTATTTTCAATAACCGGGACATTTGCGGATACTACCACAGAATCTCACATCCTTTCCAAAATCCGGACTGCCACCCATTTCCACTCTCCACTCTCCATTCTCAATTCTCCATTAGTAAAATTCTCCACTCTCCATTCTCAACTATCCATTACTCTTTCCTGCTTCCCGGTTTAACTACTTCAATTCCTTGGGCACATAAAGGGCAATTCTCAGGTTCAAAGACAGCTATATCTAATTTAATTAAAGATTTAAAGGGTACGGTAAGTTTTGTCTTTCCTCCGCTCCGATCGATAATGGAACCTACTCCGATAACCTGGGCCCCTAAACTTTGCAAAAGTTCAACCACTTCCTGAGAAGAACCTCCGGTGGTAATTACATCTTCAATGACCAAAGCCCGTTGGCCTTCTTTTACTGTAAAGCCTCTCCGCAAAGTCATTTTTCCGTTTTCCCGTTCAGCAAATATTCCAGGTATATTAAGGCTTCTTGCTACTTCATAAGCTGCAATTATTCCACCCAAAGCAGGACCAACGACTATCTCGGGCCTTTCATCTCTAAACTTTTCAGCCAAAGCTTTGCATACCTTTTCCGCTACCGCCGGTTCCTTGAGCAGTAAAGCACACTGGACATACTGTTCACTGTGCAAACCAGAACTAAGTTTAAAATGTCCTTTGATTAAAGCACCGGTTTCCTGAAGCAGACTTATCATTTCTTCCCTGCTTATTGTCATTTTTCTTCCTCCATTTCCTGCAAAATTTCCCTGGCTGCTGCCTGGGGATCAGCCGACTGATTTATGGGTCTACCGACAACCAGATAATCCACACCGTTTTTAATTGCTTCCCCCGGTGTCATGGTTCTTTTTTGGTCCTGATTATGGCTGCCAAGAGGACGTACTCCGGGACAAACGGTTAGAAAACCCTGCCCGCATACATTTTTAATTTCCTGAGCTTCCCATGGAGAACAAACCACACCGTCCAAGCCTGCCTTTTGACTGATTATGGCCAATTTTCGCGCCGTTTCTTTAATGGGATCTCTAAACCCTAATTGAGCGAAACCCGCTTCGTCAAAACTGGTTAAAACGGTTACAGCGATAACCTTGGGCGGTAAGATATTGTTTTTTTCTGCTGTAATATTTACCATCTCCACTGTTCTTTTCAGCATTTCCTCACCGCCGGAAGCGTGAACATTAAACATGTCTAAACCTAGACCGACAGCCCATTTGGCAGCTTGGGCAACGGTATTGGGGATATCATGAAATTTTAAGTCCAAAAATATTTTTTTGTTTTGCTTCTTTAAAAATTCTATGATTTCTCCCCGGGAATTTAAGAAAAGTTCTAAACCCACTTTATAAAAGGTAACCTTTTCTTCCAATCGGAATACTAATTCTTGGGCTTCTTGTAAACTTGGCTTGTCCAAGGCAACAATTAATCTATCTTTTTTATACAATTAAATCACCCATTTTCATAAGAATTTTTCCTTCTTTTATAGTCATTATGGGCCAGCCGGTAAGTTTCCATCCGTTAAAGGGCGAATTTTTTCCCAGGGAAGCAAATTTCCCCGTATCAACCACTTGGGTTAACTCCGGATCAATAACGGTAATATCCGCCACTTTTCCGACCTTTAAAGTTCCCCGGTCAATACCCAAAATCTTAGCCGGTGCGGTGCTTAAAGCATTAACCAGCTGCATTAAACTTAGATGTCCGGCAAGATAGAGGTTTTGCCAGGCTAAGGGAACAGCTGTTTCTAAACCCGATATTCCAAAGGGAGCATAGTCATACTCCACTTCTTTTTCCTCCCGGGCATGGGGAGCATGATCGGTGGCAATACAATCGATGGTCCCGTCCTGCAATCCATAAATAAGGGCATTGACATCTTCTTGGGTCCGCAAGGGAGGGTTAACTTTAGTATTGGTATTATATCCTTTGACAGCTTCATGGGTTAAACTAAAATGGTGGGGGGTAACTTCAGCGGTAACTTTTACTCCTCTTTTTTTAGCCGCCCGGATTATTTCCACCCCTTCCTTGGTAGAAACATGGGCAATATGAATTCTGCTTTTGGTCAGCTCAGCCAAGCGGATATCCCGGTCAATGATTATTTCTTCCGCCTGAGAAGGTATTCCCGCCAGACCCAACTGGGTACTGACCAATCCTTCATGCATTACTCCTGAACCAACCAAGTCTTCATCTTCGCAATGGCTGATTAAAAGAGCATCCAACATTTTGGCATAATCCAAGGCCCTTCGCATAACGCCGGTGTTTCTTACCGTATGACCGTCATCGGAAAAAGCTATTGCTCCGCATTCTTTTAGAATAGCAAATTCACTAAGTTCCTTACCTTCCTGACCCTTAGTAATAGAAGCTATCGGGTAGACATCCGCCAGTCCGTATTTCCTGGCTCTGGCCAGAATTAACTCAATAACGCCTTCATTATCCGCAACAGGTCTGGTATTAGGCATACAGGCTATCCCGGTAAAACCTCCCCGAAGGGCCGCTTTACAGCCCGTCAATATTGTTTCCTTATGCTCAAAACCCGGTTCCCGCAAATGAACATGCATGTCGATAAATCCGGGAGCAACAACTTTTTCTGCAAGGTCTAAAACCTGCATATCTGAATGGGCTTCAATATTCTCAGCCAGTTCTGTCACCCTTCCGTTTTTGATAAGAATATCCACCTTTTCACAGATATTCTGACTAGGATCAACCACCAAACCATTTTTAATCAACAACATTGCCTTTTCCCCCTCCCATGGCATACAATAGGGCCATTCTTATAGCAACACCGTTAGTTACCTGTTCCTCGATAACAGACAGCAAGCCTTCGGCAACTTCTGCAGTTATTTCTATTCCCCGGTTCATGGGACCCGGGTGCATTACTAAAGCGTTATCTTTTGCCAGTTTTAGTTTTCTCTCATTCAAACCGTAAAGCTTGGCATATTCTCTTGTGGAAGGGAATAACCCTTTGCTCTGTCTTTCCAACTGGATTCTGAGCATCATTACTACATCGGCGGCTTCCAAAGCCTTTTCCATGTCCCAGGTGACCTTTACTCCCAGTTTTTCGACCTGAGAGGGTATCAGGGTGGGAGGCCCGCAAACCCAAACCTCGGCCCCCAAAGCATTAAGGCCTATGATATTGGAACGGGCAACCCGGCTATGAAGAATATCACCGATAATGGCTATCTTTTTACCTTCCACGGAACCTAAGTGTTCCATCATGGTAAATATATCCAACAAGGCTTGAGTAGGATGTTCATGGGTTCCGTCCCCGGCGTTAATAACCCGGGCTTGTAAAGCTTGGGCCAGAATATGATGGGAACCGCTGACAGGATGGCGCATGATAACGATGTCGGCACCCATTCTTTCTAAAGTTTTGGCTGTGTCTCGGAGATTTTCACCTTTGGCAACACTGGATGAACTGGCGCTGATATTTATCACATCAGCCCCCATGTATTTTCCCGCCAGTTCAAAAGAGCTCCTGGTCCGGGTACTGTTTTCATAAAAAAGATTGACCACAACTTTTCCCCTGAGAGTAGGTACCTTCTTAATATCCCGGCTGATAATATCTTTCATGGATTTTGCGTTCATAAAAACTTCTTTCATTTCTTCTACTGATAAATCCGCCAGACTGATGAGGTCTTTGCTTTTAATACCCATGATCTGCCTCCTTTTTTTAAAAAAATAAGCCAGGCCTTAGAGACCTGGCAGTATAGACTGATTTTGATATGGTAAAACTTTGCCAATAGCAAAAATAAATTACCGTATCATCTCTATTCTTCCTTGCCGGCCTCCCGGACCGATTTAAAGGAATTATTTGTTTTGTTTATTATAACCTTCCCCATTTATGTTGACAAGTATTCAGCAATTTTTTTATGTACCAATGGGAATTCAAGTAAAAAACTCTAATTATTTATTTATATAAAATTTGCCTCTTAAAGATTTTTGCAATTTCCACTACCACTAAGGGAAGTAAACTCAAACCGATAACGGTTAATAACTCTTGCGATGATAATACGGCAGTTTCGAACAAACCTCTCAGGAAAGGAACGTATACAACTGCCAACTGTAAAGCGGATGAAATCAAAAAGGCGTAGACCAAGTTGCGGTTGGTGGTAAAGCCCATGGTAAACAAGGATTGTTCAAAACTACGGGCGTTAAAGGAATGAACCAGCTGGGAAAAAGCCATGGTCATAAAGGCCATTGTATGGGCTTCTTCGATGCTTTGTCCCCATTTTAGTCCAAACCAATAAGCTAAAAAGGAAAGTAAACCGATAACGAGACCTTGATACAGAATAGCTATACCTACTCCACCGGCAAAAACGGTATCCTTTGGATTTCGGGGCGGTTTCTGCATGACATTCTTCTCCGGTGGTTCCATACCTAAGGCCAAAGCCGGCAGACCGTCGGTAACCAGGTTCATCCATAATATTTGAATCGGCGTCAAAGGACTTCCCATTCCAAAAAGAATGGAGGTAAAGATGGCCACAATCTCCCCGGTATTACAGGATAACAGATAATGAATAGACTTCCTGATATTGGCATAAATTGTCCTGCCTTCTTCAACGGCACTAACGATGGTAGCAAAATTATCATCTAAAAGAACCATTGCCGAAGCTTCTTTGGCAACTTCCGTACCGGTTATTCCCATGGCCGAACCAATATCGGCCCGTTTCAAAGCAGGAGCATCGTTAACACCGTCACCGGTCATGGCTACCACATGACCATGATACTTTAATGCTTCCACAATCCTCAGCTTATGCTCCGGCGATACACGGGCATAAACCGTTGTATTATTGACATGCTTTCTCAGTTCTTCATCACTCATCTTTTCTAACTGAACACCGGTCAGGACTTGGTCACCTTCCCGCCAGATATCCAGTTCTTTGGCTATGGCTAAAGCCGTATCTTGATGGTCACCGGTAATCATAACGGTCTTAATACCGGCACTGCGGCTTAATCTTACAGCGTCTTTCACTTCATCCCGAGCCGGGTCTAGAATAGCGAAATACCCGATAAAGGTCAGTTCAGCCTCAACCATCTCAGAGGCAGGCTTTTTAGGAACTTCTGACCATTTACGAAAAGCTATGGCCAAAACCCTTTGGCCTTGGGAAGCTAAATTAGAGTTTACTTTTAATAGTTCATCATACAGCTCTTTGGTTAATGCTTTTACCCCGTCTTTAGTTAATACCGTGTTACAACGGGCCAAAAGAACATCAGGGGCTCCTTTTGTATAGGAAATAATTTCACCATTAATCTTATGGAAAGTAGTCATCATCTTCCGGCCCGAATCAAAGGGAATTTCCTCTAAACGGGGATATTGGGCATCAACTTCTTCTTTGGTCAGTCCTGCCTTGCCGCCGGCCACAACTAATGCACCCTCGGTTGGGTCGCCTATTACCATATAAGCCTTTTCCGTCTTTTCAATCCGGGCATCACTGTTTAAAACCCCGCCCAAGAGCATGATTTCCAAATTCTTATTGGCTAAAGGTGAAAATTTGTTGCCTTTTTGATCCAAAAACTCCCCTTCGGGCTGGTAGCCGGTACCTGTCAATTTAATAAATTCACCGTCATGATACATTTGAATAACGGTCATTTCGTTCTTGGTAAGAGTACCGGTTTTATCGGAACAGATATAGTTGGCAACACCTAAGGTTTCTACAGCCGGAAGCCTTCTGATAATGGCGTTTCGATGGCTCATTCTGGTTACACCCAGGGCCAAAACAATGGTAACTACCGCCGCTAAACCTTCGGGAATGGCCGCAACCGCCAAGGCAACAGCTGTCATAAACATTTCCAATATTTCTCCGCCCCGCCATATTCCTACGGCAAAAGTGATGGCAACAATAATTCCGGCCACTATACCTAAAGTTTTTCCAAGACCCGCCAATTGCCGTTGTAACGGTGTGGGATCGGGGGGAGTCTCTTGCAGCATCTGCGCAATTTTACCCAATTCACTGTGCATTCCGGTTCCGGTAACAATGGCCTTACCTCTTCCGCCGGTTACGGTAGTTCCCCTGAAGACCATATTTTTACGGTCTCCGACCGATACATCTTCACCTTTGATTACTGTCAACTCTTTTTCAACGGGCACCGATTCCCCTGTTAAAGCCGCTTCGTTAGCCATTAATGATGCTGATTCAAATAATCTGGCATCGGCAGGTATAGCATCACCGGCATCTAAAAGAATGATATCACCGGGCACCAAGTTTTCAATTTCAACTTGACTGACTTTGCCATCCCGCAATACTTTGGCATGAGCCTTGGTCATTTCTTTCAATGCTTTTAAAGCTTGCTCAGCCTTATTTTCCTGTACCACACCCAAAATGGCATTTAAAACTACTATGGTAAGAATAACCATGGAATCGGCCCATTCACCCAATGCTCCGGAAATTATAGCCGCAATGATTAAAATTAGCACCAATGGTTCCTTTAATTGATCTGTAAACATCGAAAAAAGACTGCGGGGTGGTGCTTCTTTTAAAGCATTAGGTCCATATGTTTCCAACCTTTTTTGAACTTCTTTACTGGTTAACCCTTTTTCTAAATCCACATTAAGGTCATGGGCAACCTGATTAACTTCTAAGCTGTACCACTTTTTGTCCTCCAAATTATTCATACCTCCTTAAAAATACAATAATTTTAATATCTTTGTAGTCTATGGTTCCAGCCTGCTGTTATAAAAAAAACCTTTACCTTGGAAAAAACAAGGTAAAGGTCTGGCTTAGCAAATAGGCTAGGTAATACCGGGTCTATGACCGTAATGACGATATTACCACCAGGCTGTACTGGCAGCTACTCCCCTTTAAAAAGAAGAAAGATTAATTTTCAACATGATTCTACAATACTAATCTTTTGATTGCAATAGTTTTTTTTATACAAAATATATCGATAAATGTAATATAAAAATTAAATGTTTCTTAAATCTCAAAATCATCCTGGAAATAAGTGATTTATAAAGTTGTATGAGGTGGAATGGGTGCGGAAACTTCTACTTCAACCAACGACGGCCTATTAGATTTAAAAGCTAAGCTTATGGTTTTGTCTAACTCATTGACATCAGTCACCCTATATCCTTCCCAGTTACAGGCCTGAGCAACCTTATAAAAATCCGGATTATTTAAATTTGTACCTATTTGACTAAGCCCTGCCATAATCATCCTGTTTTTTTCCATAGAGAGAGACCTGTTATTAAAAACGACAACCTTTACTGCCAGGCCTTTATCAACAGCGGTAGACAGTTCACCCAGAGACATGGTAAGTCCACCGTCACCAATCAGAGCAACCACTTGACGATTGGGGAACTCCAATTTGGCACTGAGAGCGGCCGGCAAACCAAAACCCATACTGCGCCATGTACCCGAAACAAGAATAAACTGCCCCTGTCCCTGAAAAATTTTATCAAACCAAAGAACATGTTCGCCTACATCCAGGGTTATCACTGCATCATGATCAATGTTTTTTTCAATACTCTTTATTAACCTTTGGGGGGTAATAGGGTTTGTGTCGCTAATCTCTTCTTTCATCTGTTGCAACCACTTTTCGCGAACTAAAGCGATATTCTCTTTCCAGGGCTTATTGTCCTTATCTTTTAGACCCTCCAATAAAAGACTTAAGGTTTTTGCGATGCACCCTTCAATTCCCAAAACAACGGGCCCTTTGCAACCGATATTTTCCAAAACACCGTCCAATTGGATGATGGGTATATCCTTAGGAACAAATCTTTCCGGCCACCAGGTTGAACCTATTATTAAAATGCAGTCGCTTTGTTCTAGAAGTTCAGTGGCGGCAGGGCTTCCGGCTAAACCTAGTCCTCCCACCAAATATTTATTTTCAGAAGAAATTACACCTTTAGCCGGTTAGGAATAAATAATCCCGGCGCCCAACCTTTCCGCCAGTTTTTCCACTAATTCCCCTTTGCCTTGAGCTCCTCTACCTATTAAAAATATTGGTTTTTTATTTTTGTTTAATAAATTAATCACCTCTTTTATTCCTCGTTCCTGGGGCTCTTTATGGGCGGGAAACAAAATATTTCGGGGGCGGGAAGACTGAGCGCAAGGCTTCTCAAAAACATCTTTAGGAACCGAAATATTGGCGACTGTACCATGACCCACGGCTACTTGCAGTGCTTTATATACTATTTCCACCGTAGGCCGGGGGTCTGCCAGCAAAGTATTAAAAGCAGCTATAGGGTGCAATAAAACCTGCAGATCAATATACTGCTTATAACCGGTACCTATATATTTGGTCGGAACTTGACCTGTTATGGCTATTACCGGGACCCTATCGGTATAAGCATCAGCCAAGCCGTTAATTAGGTTGGCAACACCGGGACCGGAAGTAGCCGTACAAACCCCCACCCGTCCGGTAAGTTTAGCTTCGGCCGATGCCATAAAAGCCGCCGCCCCTTCATGAACGGTTGCTATAAATTCAATAGAGGGATGCCTGTTAATGGCCTCCATGAAGGTTAAAATAGCATCACCGGCATAACCATAAATTCTTTTCACACCCCAGGCTGCTAACTGGTCTAATATGGCATCAGCAACCGTCCGCTGATTTGCCACCAAAAACCCTCCTTTTATTTAATCATGTATAGATTTAGATTTAACCAAAAAGAGGAAAGTTTATACCTTACTTAGTAACCGGTGACTAATGACTGATGGCTAGTTAATTAGAAGTGTGTTAGTGTGTAAGTGTGAAAGTGTGACTAGATTTAAGGTAATTTATTGGGTTATATTTCTAATCCCTGACGCATTTACATAAGAGCCTAACTTAAAGGATGAAATGGAAATAAATCTTCAATCATCAGAAACATCAGTAATTGAAACTTTTCGGTGGATTGTGGAAAGTAATTTCCTTTTTTTTATAGTAGATTGTGAATTGTAATATGCTTTAAAATAGGCAGTATGAGTGTAGAATTGACGTTACATATTTGAAAGTAATTATTTTTTTCCAATACTCCATTGGCAACTCTCCACTCTCAATTATTTCAACATCACGGAGGTATCAAAATGTGCCGAAATTTAATTAAAAAATGTATAACATTACTATTGCTTTTAACCTTTGCAACCATTCCAATCCCTATCTCCAGTGCTGAAAAAATCAGTTTTATGTACTTATACGGTGAACAAACTCAAACTTACATAGAACTTATCAATAAAACAAACGGAGCAGTCAATGTTGCCAGCCCCAACTTTTTTGAGCTGGATAATAACGGAAATTTGGTGGTGAAGGTTGATAAAACCTTAACCGATTTTCTCCATAAGAAAAGTATTAAAGTTGTCCCTTTTTTCAGCAACCATTGGAATCAAAAAAGTGCCCAACTGGCACTGCAAAATCCCCAAAAGCTGGCCGATGACCTGGTGACTGCCATCAATAACCACAACCTGGATGGTATTAATATTGATTTAGAGAACCTTACCTATCACGACCGCACTGCCTTGGTAGAACTGGCAGGGTTTTTAAAAAACAAACTGGCCCCTCTGGGTAAAACCGTTTCCATTGCTGTAGGGGCAGTGGACAAGCCCACAACCTCCGGTTGGAAAGCCGCTTATGATCTTAAAGCCTTAAGCAGAGTCGTAGACTACATGATTATCATGGCTTATGACCAGCACTGGGAAACCAGCGGCCCCGGTCCTGTAGCCGGCTTGGATTGGGTAAAAAAACAACTGGATTATATGGTTACCCAGGCTCCCAGAGAGAAGTTTGTCTTGGGCATACCATTCTACGGCCGGGTCTGGACCAACGGACAAAACGGAACAGGCATCTTGTACAATAATATTATCAAAGCGGCCCAGGACAATAATGCCGCTATACAGTGGCACCAGCAATACCAATCGCCTTTTGTCAAATATACCAAAGCCGACGGAAGTGTAAAAGAAATCTGGTTTGAAAATGCTCAAAGCTTGGAGAAAAAGATTCGTTTAGTAAATACCTATGGCTTAAAAGGGGTAGCAGCCTGGCGCCTGGGCCAAGAAGATACTTCCATCTGGGTCAACTTTTCAACATGGCTAAACGGCCACATTTTTAAAGATATCGCAGGTCACTGGGCGGAAAATGATATATTATACTTACACCAACAAAATATTGTAAAGGGCAGGGATGCATCTCACTTTGCTCCCGATGCAGGGGTTACCCGGGCCGAAGCAGTGTCCCTTTTATCCCGGATTTTTCAATGGGAAACCGCCAATACCAACCCATTTACTGATATTCCCGATGATTATTGGGCCAAAGAACCTATTTTGCAGGCATACAACCACACCATTATTCGAGGAATATCCGCCGATAAATTCGGTCCGGAGCAAAAGCTCACCAGAGCTCAACTGGCGGTTATCCTGCAGAGAGCTTTTGCCATTGAATTCGAAGGCCAGTTAAAATATGATTTTCAGGATGTGCCTGCAAATCACTGGGCAGCTTATGAAATCTATACTTTGAAAAGTAAAGGACTGATTAGCGGCCGAACTTCGGAAAAATATGTTCCCGACAGTCCCGTAACCAGAGCTGAATTGGCCGCTATGGTGGCAAGAATCATAAAATAGTCGGAAGAGTTGGATTGTTAGAAGGAAAAATGGGTAGAATTCATTTTATATGGGTTCTGCCCTTTTTGTTCTATTTTTTTAACAAAACTCTTGATATTTCCTGCTAATCGAATGTTGCTACTACCTTATTGGTGAATGTTAATTGCCCTGTTCCTCCATAACCAAAATCGTAGTTGAAAAGTAGTGTGTGTTTGCCAAACAAGTAATTAAAAGGCCCATTCTTCCCCTTTTACAATGCTTGTTCTTAAAAATATAACTATGATTGCAGATCAACAATATCCTTTTATAGAACTATCGATAAACAAAAAAGGCGAGGAATACTATTCCCCGCAAAATTCACTGCCATTATTTATTCTTGGGAAACTGCTATCCAGTTTACAAAATAATTGTTGGCGGCATTGTCGCTGACTACTGTAAACCCTGTGGTTGTTACGTCCGTTATAGTTTCGATAAAAGCTACTTGAGAGTTTTGACCCCGCCAAAAAGGTGCAACAACAACGGTAGGCACTCTGGAAAACCGCCTGTTAAATCTTATTCTTAAAGGACCGGTCCGGTTTTTCAAAGCACTTCCGGAATCAATTACAGGCTGCCTTCCGGGCGGAAAAGGCGGAAAGAAGGGCGGAAACTGTTGTTGAAGTGGTTCCATTTGATTAGCCATATATGGATAATAAGTAAAATACGGACCGTATTGCTGTCTAAACATTAGTATCGCTCCTTTCTTATCTTATTCCATATATACTATTCACCAGGGGTTAATAGTGCCACGAAGACCGGGTAAGATTTAAAGGGACTACGTTTAGGTTGATTTTGCTTTTTCAGTGTGTTAGGATGTTTATGAAACTAATATGGAAAAAAGGGAGCTGGGGCAAAACCCGGCTGAGAGGAAACATGAAGCTGTTTCGACCTTTGACCTGATCTGGATAATGCCAGCGTAGGGAGATATGTGATTTTATTCATGCTACTTCCTATTAAAGGCAGTAGCTTTTTTTTAAGCTCCGCTAGATTAAGGTTGAGGCTAAGGTTAAGGTTAATATTAACGTGACATCGTGTCACTGTGACATCGAACGGTAAAACTTTGGCTATCGACAATTGACGATAGACCATCGTCCATAATCTTACCAGTCACCAGTCACTGGGCACAGAGCACAGGGCACATGACCAATAACTATATCCCTAAAGATTATAAAAGGAGGAATATCGATGCCAGTTTGTAATTTAAGTTTGCAAATAATTCCAAATGTCTCCGATGATAAGCTTTATAGTACCGTAGATAAGGTAATCGATTTAATTAGAAATTCCGGCGTAAAATTTGAAGTGGGTCCTATGGAAACTACTATGGAGGGTGAATTGACGGAACTTTTGGAAATTGTTGCTAAAGCCCAAGAAGTGTGTGTGGAAGCCGGAGCAAAGAGGATTTGTTCCGTAGTTAAAATTGATTACAGCCCCCAGGGAGTGACTATTGATGAAAAGGTTGGGAAATACAGAAAGTAGCTGGCCCTCCCTGGTGTTTTCAGCTTTATTGATAGCATTATGGGAAGCCGGAGCCAGAATGACTCAGGTACCGGAATATATCCTGCCCCTTCCTTCTGCAATAGGCCAAGCTCTACTTACCAATTACCCTTTATTGTTTACCCATGGCAAAACAACTCTTTATGCCGCAGTGGTAGGTTTGCTCTTTGCTGTTTTTATTGCTTTGGTATTGGGACTGTTGATGCATAAATTAAAAATAATTAAAACCCTAATTTACCCTATTCTGGTTGTCTCTCAAACCATACCTTTAATAGCTTTAGCTCCTGTCATAATGATTTGGTTTGGTTTAGGGCTGTTGCCTAAAATCTTAATTGTAGCTCTGGTTTGTTTCTTCCCTTTGGTTATCAATATTGTGGAAGGTTTAGCCAACGCAGACCAGGATTTGATCGAACTAGGGCAAATTATGGGGGCCAGTCCTTGGGTTATTTTCCGGCATATTCAGCTGCCATCCATTTTACCCTATTTCTTTTCCGGGCTGAAAATCTCCGCCACCTATAGTATTATGGGAGCCGTTTTAGGGGAATGGCTGGGTGGCAACAGCGGTTTAGGCGTGTATATGGTAAGAAGCATGCATACTTTTAGTACCGCCAACCTTTTTGCGGCCATATTGATTGTGGTATTTTTAAGCTTTGGACTGTTCAAATTGGTGGAAATTACGGAAAATTTTTTTACCCCTTGGAAAAAAGCTAAAACTATCGAAACGGAGTGATATTATGTTTTTCTCGGGCAAATTAGCAAAAGGTTTTTCCGCACTTATAGTTATATTACTGGTTTTCTCCCTTACGGGCTGCAGCCAGGATACCTCCAAGGACAAAAAGGAATTGGAAAAAATAACGGTAACCCTTGATTGGACCCCCAACACCAATCATACCGGCTTGTACGTGGCCAAGGACAAAGGATATTATGAAGAACTTGGCCTTGACGTAGAAATAATTCAACCGGCCGGCGGTACCGCCGAACAACTGGTTGCCACCGGCAAGGCCCAATTTGGGGTAAGTTATCAGGAGGCAGTTACCTTTGCCCGCCTGAGCGACGTCCCTGTAGTCTCCATAGCTGCCATTATCCAGCACAATACTTCCGGTTTCGCTTCTTTAAAGGAAAAAGGAATTGTCACCCCCAAAGACTTTGAGGGTAAAAAATACGGAGGCTGGGGTTCCCCCGTTGAAGAAGCTACCATAAAATCCTTAATGGAAGATTTGGGTGCAGATTTTAACAAAGTTGAAATTTTAAATACCGGTGCCGCCGATTTCTTTGTAACCAGTAAAGAAAATGCCGATTTTTCTTGGATATTCTTCGGTTGGGACGGGGTAGCCGCCAGACTTAAGGGTGTAGAATTAAACTATATCGAAGTAGCCAAATTTGATAAAGCCTTAGATTACTATACCCCTGTTCTGATTAGCGGAGAAAAAACCATTGCCGAAAACCCGGAATTAGTAAGAAAATTTATAGAAGCAACCTCTAAAGGATATTTGTTTGCCATTGAGAATCCTAAAGAAGCGGCGGAAATACTTCTGGCCAACGCTCCCGAGCTGGATCGGGAACTGGTCATAGCCAGTCAGGAATGGCTTCAGGATAAGTACCAGGCTGATGCGGATATTTGGGGCCGCCAAAAAAGAGAAGTCTGGGCTAATTATGCCAACTGGCTCTATGAGCGGGGTTTAATCGAAAAAGAATTAGAAGTAGATAAAGCATTTACTAATGACTTCCTGCCCGGAGGAAAATGATGATTACACCGGCCATATTAGTTGATAATATAAGTAAGACTTATGCATATAATGAGGAAAACATGGAGGTGCTGAGAGAGGTTTCTCTTACAGTGGAAAAAGGGCAATTTGTTTCCATCCTCGGACCCAGCGGCTGTGGCAAAAGTACCCTCCTTAAAATGATTCCGGGTCTTGTTAAACCCGATTCCGGCCAAATCTTTCTGGAGGGAAAAATTATTAAAGGTCCCGTTACCAAAGTCGGCTATATGCCCCAAAAGGATCTTTTAGCTCCGTGGAAAACCGTTATGGATAATATTGCCCTGCCTCTGTTAATAGCGGGCTATTCCCGGAAAGAAGCTTACCAAAAGGTGAAGGACTTATTGCCGGCTTTCGAACTGGAAGGTTTTGAAAACCACTATCCCCACCAACTGTCAGGGGGAATGCGGCAAAGAGCTGCTCTTATGAGAACAATCTTCATCAGCAGTGAAGTATTGCTTCTTGATGAACCCTTTGCCGCTTTGGATGCCTTAACCCGGGAAAACATGCAAGAGTGGTTGTTAGGAATCCTGGAAAAATTCGGTCCTTCTATTTTGTTTATAACCCACAGTATTGATGAAGCCATTTTTTTATCGGATAAAGTCTATGTTTTTTCTAAACGGCCGGGTCGCATCGTGCTGGAACAGGAAATAAATCTGCCTAGACCCCGCAACCGTTCCATAGTAACATCGGATATATTTATTAATTACAAAAAAATCTT
>JAAXZE010000139.1 GCA_012720075.1 Clostridia bacterium | reverse complement strand
TCAGAACCGCCCCCATTGGAAAACCGGATGTAAAACCCCTTGCCACTACAAATCCTGATTCACCGGGTTGTTTGAAAAGGGGGCGCATTAATGGTTCCAAGAGTACTCCCAGTAGCCGGACAACACCCAATTCAACCAATAAATCAGAGATAATAAAAAAAGGTAAAAGGGAGGGAACCAGAATTAAACCCCAGGTCTTAAGACCTGTTAGGGCTCCTTGGAAGGTGGATTCTGGATGGATTATCATCGCTCCGACCAAAATTACCGCTAAAATAGCAAGTAAGCTGTAGAATAAGTTTTTGCGCAAAACCATTCCACCCCCGTAGAGAATTTCTATATCATCCCAAAAACTTCAGGTATTTGGTGTTTTGAAGGCAATTAAAAATAAAATAAGAAAGCAAGGGGCATGAAAATTTTTTGACCTTATTTAATCCTGCATACTTTATCTTGTTTCCTGCCCCTGTAGTACCATTTATATGTAATATTACTTTAGTTATGATAATACTTCTTTAATAGTTAGGAGGTATGCTAAATGGAACCTAAGATTGGATTAGCCTTAGGCGCCGGTGGTGCAAAAGGATTGGCTCATATTGGAGTATTGCAGGTTTTAAAGGAAGCTGATATTCCAATACATATAATTACCGGGTCAAGTATGGGGGCGGCAATAGGAGCAATATATGCTGCAGGGGCCCAGCTTGGCATGATGGAAAAGCTGGCGTTACAGTTAAATAATTCTCATTATTTGGACCTGAGCATACCTAAATGGGGGTTGGTTAAAGGTAAAAAGGCTCATGATTTGCTGAGATTATTGACCCATAATTATGATTTTTCCGATCTTCCCATAGCGCTTGGCGTTGTGGCAACAGATCTTACCACCGGAGAACGGGTAGTTTTTAGAGAAGGGAATGTGGCCAATGCCGTTAGAGCCAGTATTTCGGTACCAGGGGTTATCGAACCTGTGGTAAGCGGAAAAAGCATTTATGTTGACGGGGCTGTAACTGACAGGGTGCCGGCTCAATTGGCCCGGGAAATGGGAGCAGATATAGTTATTGCTGTTGATTTGCAATATTATAATAGAACCAAGGTTGAAATTAATAATATATACGATGTAATTATGCAGTCCATCGAACTTTTGGAACGCCAGGCTCGTAATTATTATACCCGCTATACCGATATAATTGTTAAACCCCGTGTTTGCGATTATAACTGGACCGATTTTGCCAAAGCCGCTTATTTTATTGAAATGGGCAGAAGAGCATGCCAGGAAGTGGTGGAAGAAATTAAAAACAAGATTAATAATTTTATTGTTAAAACAGGTAAAGATTAATCTTCGATAATGACCGGAGATTTGTAAAAATCCTGGCGACCGCTGCGCTCATCTTTATTGGGAAAACCTAAAAAATACAAATCGGTTGCCAATACTTCCAAATCCAAAATTTTTTTTCCTTGGTCATTAATTTCATGATAACCATCTGAGAATTTGGTTATTATGGGAAGGGTACTGCTTTTTTTCATTTTTTTCAGTAATTCCTTCCCACGTTTATTAAAACCTAAAACCCTTAAGTATTGGGGACTAGTAATACTTAGATCTTTAGTAAAATTCAACAAGACATGGATTACAAGCCGTTGCAGGCGAGTATATGTATAACGTTTGGTTTTTAATTTGTTTAACAAGATTTCAATATTACCGGTTTTTTGGGCAAGTTCATATAGTCGGTTTTCAAGACCTTCGGAAACTTCAATAATTTTTCTGATTTGGTGGGGACCCATTCGTCTTATAACCGCAAAAATTGACTGTTCCAGGGATGTTAAAGTTACGGGCCCGCGGCCTTCATTAAATTCTTTTAATAATAATTGGGCGGACCACTGGGGAAGGTACCTGGTCCAATTTTGATTACCTTCAAGGATTAATTTGCGGATGGCTGTGGCACTGGCAAGGCCATTTTCCGGTCTCTGAGCGTGGTAACTGCCGATCCGGGGAATTAAAAGAGGTTCAATGGTTGTTTCCAGTTGTTCCAATACCCTTAGATAAGCGACCGCCAGTATATCATTGGGTTGAGATATATCCATATTTTTTAAAGCCAAACTTCTGGATTTGGGATAAGAGTGCCCTAATCTTAAATATTCTTCGATTTTTTGCATAAATAAAGGGTCTTCATAGTTTAACTTTTGAGCCGTTTCTTTTAATTGAGCCAAGTCATCAGTCTCGGCGCCAAAGGCTAAGTGGGTTACAATTCCTGTGGCAGCTAATGTTTTTACTCCTCCCAGGGCAAACCAATATGCACTCCTGGAAGAAAAAGCGACGGGCAATTCCAAAATCAAGTCAATACCTGCTTTTAAAGCCATTTCGGTCCGAACCCATTTATTAACCAGTGCCGGCTCTCCTCTTTGCAGGAAGCTGCCGCTTAAAACGGCGATAACACCGCTGTTTTCAATTTTTTTCTTGGCTTCGGTCAAATGGTAAAGGTGCCCTAAATGAAAAGGATTATATTCGGCAATTATTCCAATTACCTGCATATCTTCAACTCCCATACATATGGATTAATTTTTAACAAAAAATATTTTTATAGTAGGAATTTGTGATTTTTTGGTGAAATAAATTTTGTCAAGTAAATTATACCAATTAACAAAAGGAGGATTTTACAATGGATCTAATTCAAAGCATGAGGGAAAAAGCATCCCAAAAATATGCTACTATTGTCTTACCGGAGGGAACAGAAGAAAGAACAGTCCAGGCTGCTCAAATTATTAGCAAAGAAAAAATTGCCAAAGTTATATTACTAGGTGAAAAAAGCCAGGTTGAGGCTGTTGCCCAAAAAACCAATACCGATTTAAGCGAGGTAACTATTATCAATCCTACAGAATCTGATAAATTTAAGCAATATGCTCAAGCTTTATATGAACTTAGAAAAAATAAAGGTTTAACAGAGGAAGATGCAGTAAATTTAACCAAAAATCCTTTGTATTTTGGCGCTCTTATGGTAAACAGCGGTGATGCCGACGGTATGGTAGCCGGTGCGCAAAATACAACCGGCGATGTGTTGAGACCTGCTTTACAAATTATTAAAACGGAAAAAGGAATCTCTTCCGTATCAGGCGCCTTTATTATGATAGTACCCAATTGTGAGCTGGGTTCCAATGGAATTTTTGTCTTCGCTGATTGTGCCGTAAATCCCAATCCGACTGCAGAACAATTAGCGGAAATTGCCTACCTGTCAGCTAAAACAGCAATAAAACTGGTAGGAATTGAAGAACCTAAAGTCGGCATGCTTTCTTTTTCAACTAAAGGCAGTGCTAAGCATGAATTGGTTGACAAAGTCATTGAGGCTACTAAAATTGCCCAAGAAAGATATCCTGAATTAGCTATTGATGGTGAGCTGCAGTTAGATGCGGCAATAGTTCCTAAAGTTGGTAGTTCTAAAGCTCCGGGCAGCAAAGTTGCCGGACAGGTAAATGTCCTGGTATTCCCTGATTTACAGGCAGGTAACATCGGTTACAAATTGGTTCAGCGTTTAGCTAAGGCCGAAGCCATAGGTCCTGTTCTTCAAGGTATGAATAAACCGGTTAATGATTTGTCACGGGGATGCAGTGTCGAAGACATTGTGAACACTGTAGCAATGACTGTTTTACAATGTTAGATTAAAGTTAAAAGAAAGAGTTTATATTGACAAGGACGCCTGCTTGACAATCCAACCTTTTGAAATATATAATAAAAAGGTCGCCTATATGGTTACCCTTAATAGAGAATAAAGGTGGTAAAAATGTCTTTAAGTATTAATTTGGCAAGGGTAAGAAATAAAACAGGAATAACCTCAAGTTATGAGCTATTAAGTGATAACTTCAAAATAAACGATGAACTGGAAATTATTAAACCTGTTCGTATATCCTTAATGGTGACCAATAATAGGCGCATCTTAGAATTAAAAGGTTTTATCAATACAGAAATAAAAACGGTATGCCACCGTTGTTTAGGGCAGGTCATCTTACCTGTAAATACCATTATCGAAGAAGAACTGGTCTACTTTGCTGATTTGCGTTATCTTGGTGATTATTCTCAGGATGAAATCGAAGATATATTTGTGGTCTTTGATAATGATATTCTTGAATTAACAGATTTAATTCGGGAGAATATCATTTCATCCTTGCCCTATAAAATTTTATGTTCTGAGGAATGTAAGGGGCTTTGTATGAAATGCGGTCAAAATCTTAATATACAACAGTGTAATTGTGAGAATAGAGAAATTGACCCACGATTAGCCGTTTTAGCTAAACTTAAAGGCGCTGAGGAGGTGTAATAATGGGAGTACAACAAAATAGGAGATCTAAATCCAGAACCAGAAAGAAAAGATCCATCTGGGCCAAACTCGATACTCCAACCAGAATGGAATGCCCACAATGCCATGAACCTAAACTACCTCATAGGGTTTGTCCGGAATGTGGATATTACAAAAACCGTGAAGTTGTGAAAAAAGCAGCTGCCGAGTAATAACGGAAACCAAAGAGCGAGCAATAATTTGCTTGCTCTTTTTTTGTATATTTTTGTATTAATTTGTTAAATATTTATTAACTGTTAACATTAATAATTATCTTGCATATTTTCCCTTAATATATTATACTTGGTATTGATATCAGGTACTAATATCTGGTATAAGGAATGGTGGGTTAAAATGAAAAAAAGATTGGCCAAGGCCGAAAGACAAGAAAGTCTTCAGGCTTATCTCCAGGAGAACCCTTTTGCAACCGATGAAGATTTGGCCGAAAAATTTGGCTGCAGTATTCAGACCATCAGGCTGGATCGGCTGGAACTGGGTATTCCGGAAGTCCGGGAAAGGATGAAAAGAGTCGCTCAGCAAAACTATTCCCTGGTTAAGTCAGTTACTGATAAGGAAATTATCGGTGAGTTAATAGAATTAGAGTTGGGAAAAAGGGCAACATCTCTATTAGAAGTTACTCCTGAAATGGTGTCCGAAAAAAGTCAAGTTTGTCGAGGACACCATATTTATTCCCAGGCCAATATGCTGGCTATGGCTTTAATTGATGCCGAGGTTGTTTTAACGGGCAGCGCCAGAGTCAGATATCGCAGACCGGTATATTTAAACGAAAGATTGATAGCAACGGCTGTTTTAGCCAAAAGACATTCCAATAAACACCTGGTAAAAGTAGTTTCCAAAGTTGGAGCTGAAGAAGTGTTTGTTGGGAAGTTTATTGTTGTATCACGTTAGGGGGAATAAGAGTGAAGATTGCTCTCGATGTAATGGGTGGCGACTACGCACCCGCCGAAATAATCAAGGGTGCCCAAGAGGCTGTGAAACTATATCCTTACATAGAAAAGATATATTTGGTTGGCGACCAAAAACAGATTCAAGATTACTTACAGGAAAAGCATGAAAAATTGGAAATATTCCATGCTTCCGAAGTAATTGCCATGGATGAACACCCGGGAATTGCCTATCGGAAGAAAAAGGATGCTTCAATTACGGTCGCAACTAAATTAGTAAAAGACGGGCTAGCCCATGGGGTGGTGTCGGCCGGCAGCACAGGCGCCCAAATGGTAGCGGCATTATTTGGATTAGGTCGTATAAAGGGAGTCGATCGGCCTGCAATAGGGACGGTTTTACCTACCCTTAAAGGCGGCAAATTACTCTTAGATGTTGGTGCAAATGCCGATTGTAAAGTTCAGCATTTAGTACAATTTGCAAAAATGGGTAGCATATATTCAGAAAAAGTTTTAGGAATTGAAAATCCTAAGGTGGCTTTGATTAATATAGGCAGTGAAAAAACAAAAGGAAATGAATTGGCTATAAAAACCTATGAACAACTGG
This sequence comes from Clostridia bacterium, assembly GCA_012720075.1. Lineage (GTDB taxonomy): Bacteria > Bacillota > Peptococcia > Peptococcales > BICA1-8 > JAAXZE01. The sequence goes on along the minus strand of JAAXZE010000139.1, from coordinate 33,998 downwards.
AAAAAATGAATGATATAAATTTTGTCGGTAATGTTGAAGGTCGTGATATTCCCAAAGGTGATGCTGATGTGATGGTATGTGACGGCTTTGTCGGCAATGTTGTTTTAAAGCTAATGGAGGGAATGGCCTCAGCTTTTGCCCAGATTATCAAAGAAGAAACAAATAAAAGTTTTGTATCAAAAATGGGCGCAGCTTTGATGCTGCCTGCCTTAAAAGGGATGAAAAAACGCATGGATTATTCGGAATATGGAGGAGCCCCTTTATTAGGAGTTGATGGCATCAGCATTATTTGTCACGGCAGTTCCAAATCTCAAGCTATTCATAATGCCATTAGGGTAGCTTATGAAAGTTACTCCCAAGGGTTTATTGATACTATTAAGGCAAATATCAATATGGGAGAGGTTTTAGAATGAATAGTAATTTAATTCCGGTAGGAATTATTGGAACCGGCTCTTATGTACCGGAACAAATCATAACTAATAAAGACCTGGAAAAAATAGTTGATACGTCGGATGAATGGATAGTTACCCGTACCGGGATAAGCGAAAGACGAAAAGCAGAGAGCCATATTGCTTCGTCAGACATGGGTGTGATAGCTGCCCAAAGGGCTATTGAAGCTGCCGGAATTAAGGCTACTGAAATTGACCTGATCATAGTTGCCACAATTACTCCGGATATGCTTTTCCCTTCAACAGCTTGCATAATTCAGGATAAATTAGGTGCCACAAATGCGGCTGCTTTTGATTTAAGTGCCGCTTGCACAGGATTTATCTATGGATTATCGGTTGCCGCTCAATATATCGCTACCGGTATGTATAAATATGTTTTGGTAATTGGCACTGAGACATTAAGCCGAATCATACACCCTGCCGATCGGAGCACACTTATCCTCTTTGGCGATGGGGCCGGGGCTGCGCTCCTTGGTCCTGTGAAAGAGGGCGGCATTCTATCTTTTGACTTAGGTGCTGACGGCTCCGGAACTATGTTATTATACCAGGAGGCAGGGGGATCCCGAGTACCGGCAAGTTTAGAATCCGTACAACAAGGCAAACACTATTTAACCATGATGGGGAACGATGTATTTAAGTTTGCCGTGAGGATTATGGGGGAGACTTCTTTAAAAGCTCTGAATAAAATAGGTTTGACTTGTGCCGATATTGACTTTTTAATACCCCATCAAGCCAACATCAGAATTGTGGATGCGGCAGTAAAACGTTTGCAATTGCCCCCTTCCAAAGTCTATATCAACCTTGACAAATATGGCAATATGTCAGGTGCTTCCATTCCGGTGGCTTTGGATGAAGCTGTTCGGGGGAAAAAAATAAAAAAAGGCGATATGATTGTTCTTGTTGGTTTCGGAGCCGGCTTAACCTGGGGATCTTGCGTTTTAGACTGGATTTATTAAGGAGGTAAAGGATGCTTACCACTGAATTATGTACCCTTTTAGGAATTAAATACCCTATTATTCAAGGTGGAATGGCTTGGGTAGCAACGGCCCAGTTAGCGGCGGCTGTTTCTGAAGCCGGAGGTTTAGGTATTATCGGTGCAGGAAATGCTCCTCCCCAAGTGGTCCGGGAAGAAATCAAAAAAGCCCGGAGTTTGACCGATAAACCTTTCGGAGTGAATATTTATTACATGTCGCCCTATGTGGAAGAGTTAATTGATGTTGTTGTGGAAGAAAAGGTGGCTGTTATAACCACCGGAGCCGGTAATCCCGGCAAACATATTTCAAAATTAAAAGAAGTTGGCATTAAAGTATTTCCTGTTGTATCTTCCGTGGCTTTAGCTAAAAGATTAGCCAGAACCGGTGTCGACGGTTTAATAGCCGAAGGCATGGAGTGCGGCGGTCATGTGGGAGAAATAACAACCATGGCTTTAGTACCCCAGATAGTAGATGCCGTAGATTTGCCGGTAATTGCCGCCGGGGGCATCTATGACGGGAGAGGTTTAATTGCGGCTCTAAGCTTGGGTGCCGTTGGAGTGCAAATGGGTACTAGATTCATCTGTGCTGAAGAATGTACCGTACATCCAAATTATAAAGCCGCTATTATTGAAGCCAAAGACAGGGATACCGTATTAACCGGTTATAACGGGCACTATGTTCGTGTTCTTAAAAATAAACTTACCAAAGCATTTGAAGAATTGGCCAGTCGAAATGCCGGAAAGGAAGAGTTTGAGAAATTAGGTGCCGGCAGACTTCGGGACGCCGTTATTGACGGTGATGTTGTCATGGGCTCGGTAATGAGCGGCCAGATTGCTGCTATGGTAAATAAGGTACAACCTTCCAAAGAAATTATTGAAGAAATAATAGCAGAAGGAGAAGAGATACTGAAAAAATTGCAAAAATTGCTGTAAGGAGGTTGCAAAATGGGCAAAATAGCCTTTGTATTTCCCGGACAGGGTGCCCAATATGTCGGAATGGGAAAGGACCTTTATGATAACTTTCCCCAGGCTAAAGGAATTTTTCAAGAGGCAGACCAAAGACTGGGATATAATTTATCGGATTTGTGCTTTTTCGGCCCTGAAGAAAAATTAAAATTAACCATACATACTCAACCTGCGTTATTAACCACCAGTGTTGCTTGTTTTCAGTTAATAAAGGAAGCAGGAGTAAAACCTGATTATGTAGCCGGCCATAGTTTAGGTGAATATTCAGCCCTGGTGGCCGCCGAAGCCCTTGAATTTTCCGATGCAGTTTGGTTAGTACAAGAAAGAGGAAGGCTAATGCAAGAAGCTGTTCCTCCCGGTCACGGAACCATGGCGGCCATTTTAGGATTGGACGAGGAAAAAGTAGAAGAGTTGTGTAGAACGGCCAGTGGTGAAGGAATAGTTGAACCGGCGAATTTTAACTGTCCGGGGCAAATTGTAATAGCCGGCCATACGCAAGCCGTTGAGAAAGCAATAAGCATTGCCAAAGATTTTGGCGCCAAAAGAGCCATACCGTTAGCGGTTAGCGGGCCTTTCCATTCATCCCTTTTACAACGGGCAGGTATAGAACTGGGGAAAACTTTAGATAAGATAGTAATAAAAGACCCCAAAGTGCCTGTTGTTGTTAATGTATCTGCTGAAATAGTCACCGAAGCAGATAAGATAAGAGGATGTTTAATAGAGCAGGTTAGCAGCTCGGTAAAATGGGAGCAGTCCATAAGAAAAATGATTTCCGAAGGTGTTACCACTTTTGTGGAAATAGGGGCCGGCAAAGTATTAACCGGATTAATTAAAAAGATAAATAAGGATGTTAGAACCTTAAATGTAGAGGATTCTCTTTCCTTGCAGGAAACTTTAAAGGGTTTAGAGGAGGGAATATGATGCCGCTGACCGGTGAAGTTGTTTTAGTGACCGGAGCCTCTCGGGGAATTGGCAGGGCTATAGCCCTGGAACTGGCTGAAAGAGGGGCGAAAGTAGCTGTAAATTATAAAGGCAGCGAAGAAAAGGCTCAGGAAGTAGTAAAACTAATAAATCAATCCGGCGGGAAAGCAATGGCGTTTAAAGCTGATGTGGCTTTCTCCGAAGAAGTAAATGAAATGGTGGACATGATTGAAAAAGAATTGGGGCCTGTCAGTATCTTGGTGAATAATGCCGGTATTACTAAAGATAGTTTACTAATGAGGATGAAAGAAGAAGATTGGGATGCTGTAATGGAAACTAATCTTAAAGGAGTTTTTAATTGTACTAAAGCCGTAATCCGGAGTATGATGAAACAAAAAAAAGGCAAGATTATTAATATCTCTTCAGTTGTCGGTTTGGTTGGAAATATTGGTCAGAGCAATTACGCCGCAGCCAAATCCGGAGTAATAGGCTTTACTAAAGCAATGGCTTTGGAGTTAGCTTCCAGGGGAATACAGGTAAACGCAGTTGCCCCGGGTTTCATTGAAACAGACATGACGGAAAAATTACCCGAGAATGTTAAAGAACAAATATTGGCTCGGATACCTCTGCAAAGACTGGGTAAAGCTGAGGAAGTTGCCAAAGTATTGAGCTTTTTGGCTTCACCCCAAGCAGATTACATAACGGGACAAATAATTTGTGTTGACGGAGGAATGGTAATGTAAGATTATTAATATAGGATTTGTGGAAGGAGGTGAAGAGCATGGATTTTTTTGAAAAAATAAAATCTATAGTTGTGGAACAATTAGGGGTTGACCCCGATGATGTGACTTTAGATACCAGCTTTGAGGATTTGAATGCTGACTCCTTAGATGTTGTTGAATTGGTAATGGCATTAGAAGAGGAATTTGATATAGAAATTCCCGATGAGGATGCTGAAAAAATTAGAAGTATCGGAGCAGCTGTAGAATATATCAAAGCAAAAGTACAATAGGTGAGATTAGAAAGTCCCGTCATTGATAACGGGACTTTTTTTCAAATAGATAAATTGGAGGAGTTACGGTTGAAACTTCCGGAATTACGAATAGGTAATTTAAGACCAAAATATCCAATAATCCAAGGCGGAATGGCAGTAAGAATTTCCACTGCTCCTTTAGCTGCAGCCGTTGCCAACGCCGGCGGTATAGGAATAATTGCCGCTACCGGGATGGAAATTAATGAGCTCAAAAGGGAAATTCGTTGGGCCCGGGAACATTCAAAAGGCATCATAGGTATTAATATTATGTTTGCTGCTTCTCAATTTGCTCAATTAGTACACACTGCCCTAGAAGAAGGTATCGATTTGATTATTCAAGGGGCTGGTTTTTCCAGAGATATATTTAAATGGTGTAGTGATGCTAAAACTCCGTTGGTTCCTATAGTGTCAACGGCTAAACTGGCTAAAATATCGGAAGAATTAGGAGCCTCGGCGGTAGTTGTGGAGGGCAAAGAAGCAGGGGGGCATTTGGGGACTTTAGAATCAATGCGGGAAATTGTCCCTAAGGTAAAAGAAGCTGTATCTATTTCGGTAATAGCAGCGGGAGGAATTGTCAATGCCCTTGATGTGAAAGAGGCCTTTGAATTAGGTGCCGATGGGGTCCAAATGGGAACCAGATTTGCAGCCAGTTCCGAGTCAAATGCTGCTCCTAACCTTAAAGAAGTTTATACTAAAGCGACCAAAGAAGACATAATTCTAATTGATAGTCCTGTAGGGCTACCGGGAAGGGCAATTAGAAACAAATTTAGCGAAAAAATTAATAATCCTCAATTTGATCTTACCCCAAAAAATTGTAAAGCTTGCTTAAAAAAATGCAAGAAAAACTTTTGTATAATGGATGCTTTAGTTAATGCTCAACAAGGAAACTTAGATGAAGGATTAATTTTCTCCGGAGAATACATTGAAAAAATCAAAGAAATATTACCGGCTGGAGAAATTATCCGCAAACTGGTGGAGGATTTAAAAAACCTCTAGAAAATTAACTATGCTTTAACATTTTATACTGCTGATTAAGAGTTGCCAGAGTTAATAGTCACTTCTATGAGAGGGTGTTGAAATGTCGGAGAAAAGAGTAGTTATTACTGGTTTAGGCATAATTTCCCCAGTGGGAACTGGAATAGAAAAATTTTGGTCCAATTTACTTGAAGGCAAATCGGGTATTGGTCCTATTACCAGGTTTGATGCCAGCCAATTGCCGACCCGTATAGCCGGAGAGGTTAAGGATTTTAATCCGGAGGATTTTTTGGATAAAAAAGAAATACGCCGAATGGATTTATTTACTCAATATGCTGTTGCAGCGGCTAAAATGGCTGTTGAAGACAGTCAACTGGAATTAACAATGGTTGATTTAAACCGGGTTGGCGTTATTCTAGGTTCGGGTATTGGCGGCATAGAAACCATGGAAGAGCAATGCAAAGTGTTATACAATAAAGGACCCAATCGGACCAGCCCATTTATGGTTCCTATGATGATTGTCAATATGGCTGCCGGTCAAATTTCCATTTATTTTGGAGCTAAAGGACCTAATATTACCGTGGTCAGCGCCTGTGCTTCAGGTACAAATGCCGTTGGAGATGCCTTTAAACTAATCCAGCGGGGCGATGCTGACATAGTAATTACCGGCGGCACCGAGGCTTCCATAACTCCTCTTTCTTTCGCAGGCTTTTGCTCTATGAAAGCTTTATCAACCCGTAATGATGAACCCACCAAAGCCAGCCGTCCTTTTGATAAGGACCGTGATGGTTTTGTAATGGGCGAAGGGGCTGCCATCCTTATTTTAGAAACATTAGAACATGCCTTAAAACGAGGTGCAAAGATTTATGCCGAGGTCTTAGGCTATGGCTCTACGGCTGATGCCCACCATATTACAGCACCGTCACCTGATGGGGAAGGTGCGGCCAGGGCTATGCGGGCTGCCCTTAATGATGCCGGATTAGAACCGGAAAACATTGATTATATAAATGCCCATGGCACTTCTACAGAATTAAATGATAAATTTGAAACCATGGCCATAAAACAGGTTTTTGGAGAAGCAGCCTATAAAGTTGCAATTAGTTCAACCAAATCCATGACCGGCCACCTGTTAGGGGCGGCAGGGGCTTTAGAACTGATGGTTTGTGCCCTGACCATTCGGGATGGCGTTATTCCGCCGACGATAAATTATGAAAATCCTGATCCCGAATGTGATTTGGATTATGTACCTAATGTTAAACGTGAAAAAGAAGTTTTTTATACTTTATCTAATTCTTTAGGCTTTGGCGGCCATAATGCAACGGTTATTTTGGGAAAATATAGGGGATAAACAGGAAGGTTAGCGCTGGCTAACCTTTTTGCTTAATCGCAATAAATATTATATTTTTCCGGCTGATTGACTATTCACTAATATTCATTTGCTCTCCTCAGTCGCAATGTGTAAAATATATGTGTTACGGAGGTGAAGAAATGGTTAGTGAACAGAGAATTAGCCAATTACAAAAATTACTGGCCAATATCGGATTAAAATTGGCTAAATATGATTTATTAAATTCTGCGCTAATTCACCCTTCCTATGTTTTCGAAAAAGGAAATCAAGTTGGGAGCCATAATCAGAGGCTTGAATTTTTAGGGGATGCAGTAGTAGGCCTTATAGTGGGTGATTATCTCTATCATCAATTTCCTGAAAAAAGTGAAGGGGAATTAACAAAAATGCGGGCCGCCGTTGTATGTGAGAGCAGTTTGGCAAAAGCCGCAAACCGTCTGGGTATTGGACAATATTTATTAATGGGTAAAGGGGAAAAGATCGGAGGAGGAGCGACACGGCCTTCTAATCTTGCCGATGCCTTTGAGGCTTTGGTTGGCGCTTTGTACATAGAGCTGGGAATTAATGCTATCCGGGATGTTGTTTTGGGTTTTTTAAAGCCGGAAATTGAAAAGGTCATCTTAGGCCATTATGGTGATTACAAAACCCAGTTTCAAGAATTAATACAAAAACAAGCCGATGGTGTAATTGAATATCAAATAATATCCGAAACGGGACCTGATCATGAAAAAGAATTTGTTGCAGGTATTTTTCGTTCCGGACGCCTTATTTCTCAAGGAAAAGGCCGTACTAAAAAAGAAGCTGAGCAAAATGCCGCCCACCAGGCTTTAATCAAAATGGGTGAACTAAATGAGTAGGACCTTGATTATCCCCATTTTTGTTCCCCATATGGGTTGTCCCCATACCTGTGTTTTTTGCAATCAGAGAAAAATTGCCGGTTCTTTTATGGGACCTACAGCAGAAAGCGTTAAAGCCATGGTATCAACTTACCGGGAAACCTTCCCTGACCTGGAAAATGCCTACATAGAACTGGCTTTTTATGGTGGGAGTTTTACCGGTATAAGAGATGATATCCAGGAAAATTTGCTTTCTATTGCCTTGAAACTCAAACAGAAACACCTCATTGACGGTATTCGTCTTTCTACCCGGCCCGATTATATTAATCCGGAGGTTATGAACCGACTGGTCGGTTTTGGTGTTACCACGGTAGAATTAGGGGTCCAGTCTATGGACGATGAAGTGCTGGCCGCCAGTCAAAGGGGCCATACAGCAGGACAGGTGGAAGAAGCTGTGGGTCTTATAAAAAAATCGGGAATAAAAGTGGGAATTCAGCTGATGCTCGGTTTACCTAAGGATAATCGGGAAAAAGCTTTATACTCAACCCGGAGGGTAATTGAGTTAAACCCCGATTTCGTTCGAATTTATCCCACGGTAGTAATCAGAGAAACCTCATTGGCGTCCCTTTATTTTCAAGGATTATTTAAACCATGGACCTTGGAGACTGCTATTGATACCTGTGCAATAATGGCCATACTTTTTGCCCAGGCTGATATTCCTATAATCCGTATGGGTTTACAGGCAACTGATAACCTTCTTTTTGGAAAAGATTTGATTGCCGGACCATATCATCCTGCCTTTGGTGAGCTGGTAAAATCCAGGATTTTTCGCCATCAAATTGAATTTTTTTTAAATGAATATAAGCTTGGAAATGAAGAAAACGAGCTCACCCTATATTGCCATCCCAAAGAACTATCCCAATTAAAAGGACAAAAAAATGAAAATATCACTTATTTTCAAAATAACTGCAATATAAAACTCAGTATGGTTCCCGATAATAATTTGAAACAGGGCTCAATAGCTTTTATGGAGAATTGCGTGACAAAAGAGTTTTCCAGAAGGGAATTTTTGGATAAATATCGAATCACTTATTAGTGCAGATGCTGGGGGTGTAACATTGTACCTAAAACGATTGGAAATACAAGGATTTAAATCCTTTGCCGATAAAGTTGAATTGGAGTTTAATCCCGGAATTACCGTTGTGGTAGGGCCTAACGGCAGCGGAAAATCTAATGTTGTTGATGCTATCCGCTGGGTCCTAGGCGAGCAAAGTGCTAAGACATTAAGAGGCCTAAGGATGGAAGATATTATTTTTTCCGGTACCAATAGTCGGCGTCCCTTAGGTCTGGCTCAAGTTTCTTTGACCATGGACAATTCATCGGGTATTTTCCCTTTGGATTATCATGAAATTACAATAACCCGGAGGCTTTATCGTTCCGGTGAAAGCGAATATTTTATCAATAAAGTGCCCTGCCGGATGAAAGACATCCATCAGTTGTTTATGGATACTGGAATGGGGAAAGAAGGCTTTTCGGTAATTGGCCAAGGCAAGATAGATGAGATTCTTACCTTAAAGGCTGAGGAACGAAGAAGCTTAATCGAAGAGGCAGCCGGAATAGTAAAGTATCGTTACCGAAAAAAAGAAGCTGAAAAGAAACTTGAGGATACGGAACAAAGCTTACTGCGTATAAATGATATCATAGCTGAATTGAAGGAACAGCTGGGACCGTTAGGAGAGCAGGCGGAAAAAGCTAAACAGTATCAAAACTGGAAAAAAGAATTGGACCAGCTGGAAATTAGTATAGCTATCGATGCAATAAATGAAAACCAAACCAAAGAAAAGGATATCAAAAATGTGTTAACCACTTTGGAGGACAAGCTAACCGAAGCTGATACAATATATTATCAAATGGCTTCCCGGTTGGAAAAAGAACGTTTGTTCAGCCAAGAATTGGATGAAGTAATAGCCGGCCAACAGCAAAAGTTTTATGATTTGAGTTCTCAAATCAGCCAACAGGAACATCAAGTAGAGATATTGGGCGAGCGCAAAAAAGTTTCCTTAGAACAGCTGGACAGGATGAAAAGCCAAATCGACAGCTTAGGACAACAGGAACATAGCACATTTTTAGAAATTGAAGAGAAAAGACGGCTGTTGGCGGAGTCAACAAATAAATATGAAAAAGCATTAGCGGTTATTAAAGAGTTGTCGGCAACAATCAGTGAGCAGAAAACAATTTTTAACAACTCAAATCTAATGCTTGAAGAATATAAAACCCAAGTAATTGAAGCTCTTCAGGAAAAAGCGGCCATTAATAATGAGATTACTCGATTAAAAAGTGATCTGGAAATTTTGCATCGCAAAAAAGACCTTTTGAAAGAGAAAAGCTCTAAAATTAGCCAGGATTTGAATAGGCTGGATACCCAACAGTTGGATTTACAAATAGAGCATAATCAATTGCTGGAAGCTAAGAAAAATGCGGAGAAGGCCTTAACGGTTTCCGGAGAAAAAGTGGAAGAAGCCTATTTTACTTTGGGCCAATTAAAAAAAGAAGAAGAACAAAATCAAGCGGCATACCAGCAATTACTTTCCCGTTTGCAGGTATTGGAGGAAATGGAGGAATCTGGAGAAGGATATCAGCAGGGAGTAAGGTCTATACTGGAATTGCGAGCCGGTAATAATTCGGAGATCTCAGGAATTATCGGCACCATTGCCGATATCATAACAGTACCTAAAGAATTTGAGATTGCCATCGAAACCGCCTTAGGGGGAGCATTGCAATATATAGTAACCGGCGATGATAAAGCTGCCCAGAAGGCCATTAACTACCTTAAAGCAGAAAAAAAGGGTCGGGCTACTTTCCTGCCTCTTAATACGATAAAGTTTGCCAAACCAAATTTAAAGTTGGATTTTCCCGAGGTAATCGGGCGAGCTGTTGATTTAATTAGTTTTGACGTAAAATATAAAGCTATAATGGAACATCTATTAGGAAAGGTTTGGGTTATAGATGGGTTAAAAGCCCTTATGGAAATAGGCAAAAAGACTAATTTTGCCTACCGGATGGTAACTTTAGACGGGGAAATCATCACCCCCGGAGGGGCATTAACAGGGGGAAGTTTTCGCAAACAGAAGACCGGTTTATTGGCTAGGAAGCGTTTAATAAAGGAATTAACCGAGAAACTGGCTGAAAGAAAACGGGAAATTGAACGGGTACAAAGGCAGTTAGCCAATCAGGAACAGGTTTTGCAAGAACTAAATAAAGATATAAATGCTCAAAAAGACTTGCTGCAAAAAATTCAGCTAAATCTTTCCGAACTGGAAAATAAAAGAGATTATTTAAATCAGGAAATAAAAAGGACCAGTGATGAAAAAGCGTTATGTGAGCTGGAGTTGGAAGAAATCCTGAACCAAATAAACTCTAATGAAAAGGAGAGGGACAGGCTTTTAACTGAAATAGAGAAAAAAGAAGAGCAGCTTTCTGAAATAGAAAGGGAGATAAAATTCTTACAGGAAAGCCTTAGAGAAATTTCCGCCAGCCAGGATGAATTGACGGAAGATTTAAATGAAAAAAGAATCAATATCGCTACCTTGGAGCAATCTATTAAAGTAATAAGGGATCAGTTGGTAGCATTAGAAAGCAATTTAGAAAGCATTTCCCGTCAAAAACAAGCACTGTCCGCTGAAAAAAAGGAATTAGAAGCCAAAATCTTTCAACTGGAACAGGATATTAATAGAACCCAAACCGGTATTTATGATTTAACCCAAGAGTTAAGCCAATTGGAAAAAAATATAAATATTAACAAAGATAAAAGGGTTAGCACACAAGATTTGCTGGTTTCTTTGGAAAAAGAATTAAAACAGAAACAAACTCAAATTGACCAGCTCAAAAATGAAATCTACGAGAAAAAGACCAAACTAGCCAAAATAGAATTGGAAGTAAATTCCGGAAGGGAAAAGCTGAAAGAACAATTTGGTTTAGACTATGAAGAAGCTTTAAATTTAAGAATAGAAATTCAAAATAAACGTAATGTTATTAAAAAAATTAATGAACTGCGCAGTTCCATATCTGATTTGGGAATAGTCAATTTTGCAGCCATTGCTGAATATGAAAGGGTAGGCCAAAGGCTGGAGTTTTTAACAAAGCAATTATCGGACCTTCAGGAGGCAAAGACTTCCCTGATTAAAGTTATAAAAGATATGGACCAAATTATGGTTAATAAATTCCGGGAAACATTTAGTCAGGTAAATGAAGCTTTCAGCAGTGTTTTTACCGAAATGTTCGGCGGTGGAAAAGCTTCCTTGGAATTATCCGATGCAGATAATTTATTAGAAACCGGAATTGAAATAATTGCTCAACCTCCGGGGAAAAAGCCCCAGTCCTTGTCCTTGCTTTCCGGTGGTGAAAGGGCCATGACAGCCATTGCTTTGCTTTTTGCTATCCTAAAGGTTAAACCCAGTCCTTTTTGTGTATTGGATGAAATAGAGGCTGCCCTGGATGAAGCAAATGTAGAAAGGTTTTCCACATTTTTAAAACAGTATATTCATAAAACTCAATTTATTATTATCTCCCACCGCAAGGGAATCATGGAAGCCGCCGATGTATTGTACGGAGTAACCATTGAAGAAGATACCGGTGTTTCCAAACTGATTTCCGTCAAATTAAGTGAAGCAGTATAATAGGCATATTTTTTTAGCCATTTTAAAATGCTAAAAACTAGAAATAAACTAGGTTTTTTTACTAAAATTAGCTCAGATCAACTTTAATAAAATTATAAAGGAGTGTAAGAACTTGGGCCTTTTTTCAAAGTTAAAGGAAACTCTTAAAAATAGTTTTGGCGGGGAAAAACTTTCCGACAGTCTTACCAAAACCCGTAAAGGTTTTATAGATAAGGTTTTTGACGTTTTTACCGGACGGGCCATTGATGAAGAGTTATTCGAAGAACTGGAAGAAATTCTTATTCAAGGAGACGTTGGGATTAATACTTCCATTAAACTGGTTGAAAACTTAAGAGAACGGGTCAAAATTGAAAAAATAAAGGAAGCTGAACAGCTTCGGCAGCTTTTAGTTGAAGAAATAATAAAAATAATGGGGCATGAAACTCCCCGGTTGGCTCTGGAAGACGGAGAGCTCAATATTATTTTAATAGTGGGAGTCAATGGTGTTGGAAAGACAACCAGCATAGGAAAGCTGGCTTATAAATTAAAATCTGAAGGGAAAAAAGTTCTTTTAGCGGCAGGGGATACCTTTAGGGCTGCTGCCATTGACCAATTAAAAATATGGGGCCAAAGGGTAGGAGTTGACGTTATCAGTCATAAAGAGGGTGCTGACCCGGCAGCCGTTGTCTATGATGGGATTCAGGCAGCTAAAGCCAGGGTAGCCGATGTGTTAATCATTGACACTGCCGGTAGACTTCACAACAAAGTTAATTTAATGGAAGAACTAAAGAAAATAAGAAGGATTATTGATAAGGAAGCCGGCGGAGCTCTAAAGGAAGTGCTGTTGGTTTTGGATGCTACAACCGGACAAAATGCCTTATCCCAGGCTAAAACCTTTGGAGAGGCTGCGGGAGTTACCGGGGTTATCCTGACCAAATTGGATGGGACCGCCAAAGGTGGTATTGTTATCGGTATAAAAGAGGAACTAAACCTGCCTGTTAAACTGGTGGGTGTGGGTGAGAAAATGGAAGATTTGCAGGAATTTAATCCTCAAGAATTTGTTGCCGCCTTATTTGCCGGAATGGAGGATGCGGAAAATGAAGGCTGATTTGGCCGTTATAGGAGGAACCGGTGTTTATGACCCCCAGATGTTAAAGAATATTACTCAATGGACTGTTGATACTCCCTTTGGAACCGTTCCGGTTTTTACGGGAGTATTGGCTGATAGGAAAGTTGCTTTTATAGCCAGGCACGGCTCCAACCATTCGGTGCCTCCCCATTTGATTAATTATCGAGCCAATATTATGGCCTTAAAAACCATGGGTGTAAAAAAAATTATTGCTACGTCGGCTGTTGGCTCCCTGGATGAAAACATTAAACCGGGCCATTTGGTGGTGCTGGACCAATTTATAGACTTTACCAAAGGGAGAGTCCAAACCTTTTATGAAGGCGGAGAAAAAGGCGTCCTTCATGTAGATATGACCAATCCTTATTGCCCCCATTTAGCCGAGGAAATAATAAAATCTTGTCCTGCCGAAACAGTTCTTCATCAGCGAGGAACCTATGTATGTACCGAAGGACCAAGATTTGAAACTCCGGCCGAGATTAGAATGTTTAAAATGTGGGGAGGACAGCTGGTGGGAATGACCAGTGTTCCGGAAGTAGTTTTGGCCCGGGAATTAGGCATGTGTTACGCCAGTATCGCCCTGGTTACTAACTTCGCCGCCGGAATATCGCCGGAACCGTTGACTCACCAGGAAGTGGTCCAAACAATGGCCCAAAATACTGTAAAACTGCAGCATTTAATAATGAAAGTTCTGCAAAACGTGGATTTAAGGCAGGATTGTTCCTGTCCCGGCGCAAACAAGGAAGCCGGTACTTTGGGTGGAAAGGAGTAATATCTTTGGATTCCATCAAGTACGAAAGAGGAAAACTATTGCTTTTAGACCAAACTCAGCTTCCCATTAGAATTGACTATATAGAGTGTAACGATTATATTTGTGTAGCTGATGCCATCCGGACCATGAAAGTAAGAGGGGCGCCGGCTATCGGAGTAGCTGCCGCTTACGGTTTGGTTTTAGCAGCTTTAGAATACCAACACCTTAATAAAAACGATTTTCTTCGTAAAATGGAAGAAGCCATAATGGTTCTTAAGCAAACGAGGCCGACGGCGGTTAACCTGTTTTGGGCCCTTGACCGGCTGGCCAAGGTTTTGCAAAAAGACTTGCCGGTAGAGAACTTGGTAGATCAAATGGAAAAAGAGGCCATTTCCATCCAGGAAGAAGATTTGGCAATGAATATTAAAATGGGTGAATATGGAAAGGAACTAATTCCTTACGGGGCTACCGTTTTAACCCATTGCAATGCCGGCGCACTGGCTACGGCCGGCTATGGCACAGCTTTGGGGGTTATTAGAGCGGCTTTTAAAGACGGTAGAATAAAAATGGTTTTTGTAGATGAAACCAGACCCCTTTTGCAAGGAGCCCGTCTAACGGCTTTTGAACTGATGGAGGAAAAAGTTCCGGTAACACTAATAACTGATAATATGGCGGCTTTTTTTATGCAGCAGGACAAAATCCATTGTGTGCTGGTAGGTGCCGACCGGATAGCGGCCAACGGTGATGTAGCTAATAAAATCGGCACTTATGGGCTGGCTGTTTTGGCTCGTTTTCATAAAATACCTTTTTATGTCGCCGCACCCCAATCAACCTTTGATTTAAGTTTAAATACAGGAAAAGATATTCCCATCGAACAAAGGAATCCCGATGAGGTCCGAAAAATTGGACAAATATGGACGGCCCCCAAAGAAGTAAATGTTGTTAATCCTGCTTTTGATGTTACTCCCCATGAACTGGTAACGGCAATCATTACTGATAAAGGTATAATAAAACCCGACTATAGCCAAAACATTAAGAGGTTGTTTTCATGATGGATTTACATCGAGAAATAATAAAAACGGGAAAACTCATGGTTAAACAAGGCTTGGTTGCTTCAACCTGGGGAAATATTTCCGTTAAATTGTCTGATGATGAAATTTTGGTTACTCCCAGCGGTATGGAATATTCAAAACTAAAGCCTTCCGATTTGGTGTTAGTGAATTTAGAGGGGCAAATCCTTGAGGGGTGCCGGAAACCGTCCAGCGAATTACCTTTGCATCTTGCTTTTTATAAATACCGAAAGGATATAAATGCCGTTGTCCATACCCATAGTATTTATGCCAGTGCCTATGCTGCCCTCCGCAAACCCATTCCGCCTTTAATCGAAGACATGGCTATGGTAATTGGGGGGCCGGTTAATGTTGCTTCTTATGCCCTCCCTGGGACCAAGGAATTGGCTCAAAACGCGGTAGAAGCCTTAGGGGATAAAGGGGCAGTATTATTGGCCAACCATGGAGTAATAGGAGTTGGCTCAACATTGGCCGAGGCCTATAAAGCCTGTTTGCTGGCTGAAAAAACGGCCCATATAAGCCTGGCCGCTCAAATTATGGGAGAACCGGTAGCATTAAATAGCGAAGAAGTTAAAATAATGCGTGAAGCTTATTTAACTTCCTATGGACAAAAATAAATAAAGAAAAAGGGGGAGAATGATGTCCGGACAAATTTTAATTCAAAATGCCAAGGTTTTAACTATGACAGATCAAGTCCAACAGGTTATTGATGCCGATATTTTGATTGAAGGTCAATACATAAAAAAAATAGGAACAATAACTGATTTGGACAAAGATGTTGAGATTATTAACGGTAAAAATTGTCTTGCTTTGCCCGGCCTGATAAATTGTCACACACATGCTGCCATGACACTTTTACGGGGTTATGCCGATGATATGGAATTAATGCCCTGGCTGGAACAAAAAATATGGCCCCAGGAAGAAAAAATGAAAGGGGAGCATATTTATTGGGGCAGTATGCTGGCCGTTTTAGAAATGATTAAATCCGGAACCACTACTTTTGCCGATATGTATTCCTTTATGGATGAAGTTGCTAAGGCGGTAGAGTTAAGCGGTATACGGGCCGTTTTATCTCGAGGATTGATTGGTTTTAAGGACCAAAATTATGCTGCTCTAAAAGAAAGCAAGGATTTCGTGAAAAAATGGCATAAATCCTGCAACGGAAGGATTACCTGTACTTTGGCGCCCCATGCGCCATACACCTGCCCCCCTGACTACTTGCAGAAAGTTTTGGAAGCAGCCCAGGAGCTAGAAGTAGGTATCCATATCCATTTAGCCGAGACAAAACAGGAGTTTAACGACATTTTAGAGCAATATGGCAAAACTCCCACCAGACATGTTTATGATTTGGGGCTTTTTCAGGTGCCGGTCTTGGCAGCCCACTGTGTTTACCTTACTGAGGAGGATATTGAATTAATGGCAGAGGGGTCCGTAGGTGTTGCCCATAATCCTACCAGTAACATGAAGCTGGCCAGCGGAATGGCGCCAATTCCCAGCTTATTGAAAGCAGGTGTTAATGTTGGAATCGGTACCGATGGCACCGCCAGTAATAATAATCTTAATATGATTGAAGAAATGCATATTGCATCATTACTTCATAAAGTCAGCAAGCTGGACCCTACAAGCGTTCCTGCATATCAGGCACTTGAAATGGGTACGGTTTTAGGGGCCCGGGTTCTTAATCTGGACAATGAAATCGGTACTCTGGAACCAGGTAAAAAAGCGGATATAATTTTTATAGATCTTAACCAACCCCATCTCTGTCCTGCTTATGATTTAGTAGCCAACCTGATATACTCTGCCCAAGGTTCTGATGTTAAAACATCGATAATTGACGGAAAAATAATCATGAAAGACCGGCAGGTATTAACTATTGATGAAGAAAAAGTGATGTTTGAGGCCAGACGTTATGCATTTAGCATGCTCGATTAATTAATTATAAACCTGCGCAAGCAGGCCTTTTTTATTATGTGTAAAGCTTATTTACTTGACAATAGTGGTTTGTTGTATTATGATAAACATTGTTGGTTAAGGTTGACTATTAACATATTCAATTTTTGTTACAGGTCACTGTAATCAGGTGATATCATGCTGGAGAAAAGAGATTATTTAATTTTATTATTTGACTTTTATTCCGCTCTACTTACAGAAAAGCAACGGTTAATCTTTGATTTATATTATCAGGATGATTTATCATTGGGTGAAATTGCCGAACAGCTGAATATTTCAAGGCAAGCGGTTTATGACATTATTAAAAGAAGTGAAAATATCCTTGAAGATTATGAAAATAAATTAAAGCTGGTTAAAAAATTTCAAAATAACAAAGAAAAACTGCAACAGGTTTTAGCCCTTGTCAATGAACTGGAAAATACAATTAATAACTCAACTTTGGCGGAGCTAAAAAAAATTGTCAGAGATGTCATTAATGAAGGCTAATAGCTATAACTAAAGGAGGTTTTAAAGTGGCCTTTGAAAGCTTGGGGGAAAAACTACAAGGTGTTTTAAAAAAATTAAAAGGACAAGGGAAGATTTCGGAAAAAGACTTAAAGGCTGCACTCCGCGAAGTACGGGTAGCTTTATTGGAGGCCGATGTCAACTACAAAGTTGTTAAAGATTTTATCAATTCAATTAATGAACGGGCTTTGGGAAAAGAAGTATTGGAAAGCCTGACCCCCGGTCAACAGGTAATTAAAATAGTATATGATGAATTAACTCAATTAATGGGCGGGTCCCACAGTAAATTAGAAATTTCTCCCAAACCTCCTACCATTATTATGATGGTTGGCCTGCAGGGTTCCGGCAAAACCACTTCAACGGGTAAGCTAGGCCGCTACCTAAAAAAACAAGGCCGGAGACCGTTGTTAGTAGCTTGCGATATCTACAGACCTGCTGCAATTAAACAACTTCAGGTTTTAGGAGAGCAACTGGATATTCCTGTTTTCTCCTTGGGTGATAAGACAAATCCCGTTGATATAGCCAAGGCGGCTGTCAATCATGCTTCTTATCATGGCAATGATTTTGTTTTGCTGGATACGGCGGGACGGCTCCATATAGATGACGCGCTGATGGAAGAGCTTTCCGCCATCGAAAGAGCCATAAACCCCACTGAAATTTTGTTGGTAGTTGATGCCATGACCGGTCAGGATGCCGTAAATGTTGCTGAAAAGTTCAATGAAACATTGAATTTGACCGGTGTTATCTTAACCAAATTAGATGGCGATACCAGGGGCGGTGCCGCCCTTTCGGTAAAAGCGGTAACCGGAAAACCCATTAAATTTGCCGGGATGGGTGAAAAACTTGATGCCTTAGAGCCTTTTCATCCGGAAAGGATGGCGTCCAGGATCCTGGGCATGGGCGATGTGCTTACTTTAATCGAAAAAGCCCAGGAAAGTTTTGATGCCAAAAAGGCAAAAGAAATGCAACAAAAATTGTTAAAGGCGGAATTTACTTTAGAAGACTTTTTAAACCAAATGCAGCAGATGAAAAACATGGGGCCTCTGGACCAGATTTTGGATATGATTCCGGGTATGAATAAAGCAAAGCTTAAAGGTGTTGAATTTGACGAAAAAGAGTTTATCAGATTTCAGGCTATTATTCAATCCATGACAAAAGAGGAAAGGCAAAAGCCTCATATTATTAACGGCAGCCGTAGAAAAAGGATAGCCTTGGGCAGCGGAACAAAGGTTCAGGATGTAAACAGATTATTAAAACAATTTGAGCAGGCCCAAAAAATGATGAAACAGCTATCGGGAATGGCTACAGGCAAAGTCAAAAAGGGCAAATTTAAACTGCCTTTTATGTAAGATTTAATATTAATATAGAAGTTTCTTATCCTTTAAAAGGAGGTGATAATGTATGGCAACAAAAATAAGACTGAAAAGAATGGGCGCTAAAAAGAATCCTTTCTATCGTGTGGTAGTATCTGATTCCCGTTCCCCCAGAGACGGTCGTTTTATTGACGAATTAGGATATTATAATCCTACTAAGAACCCTGCAATAATTGAAATTGATAAAGAAAAAGCTATGAAATGGATTGAAAATGGTGCCCAACCCTCTGATACCGTAAAATCTTTATTAAGAAAAGCAGGGATATATAACAAGTAGTAATTTTAGGGGGTGTAGCAGTGCGGGAATTAGTAGAATTTTTAGCTAAATCACTGGTTGATAATCCTGAAAAAGTAGAAGTAAAAGAAATTATAGGTGACAATTCCACTATATTGGAATTGACAGTAGCACCTGAAGATATGGGTAAGGTTATCGGCAAACAGGGTAGAATAGCTAAAGCAATTCGTACGGTTGTAAAAGCCGCTGCAACACGGAAAGGTGAAAAAGTAGTAATTGAAATAATGTAATAATAGGGGCTGGTAGCCCCTATTTATGTAATCATTAAGTATAAAACAGAACCTTACATTCCCGTTTAGGAGGTACTACTTATGGAGAAAATAACTGTAATGCGAACAATAAATGTCAAACAAGTAGTTACGGAGGAGTTTAAAAAGAAGGCAGCTTTGGAATTGCAAAATGCCATAAAAAAGGTTGAAACTGATATAGAAGCTTTTGATAAACAAACGAAAAAAACCATTACCGAATTAACACTTAAAGGACATCCCCAGTTAAATCAAATTAAACAACAGGTTGAAAATGAAAAAGGAAAGCTTAATGCTTATAAGCAACAATTATTAGAACAGCTTAAAGCCATAAGTAAGCTAAATCTAGGTGACGAGGTGCTGCATGGCACCATCGACGGTCCCATGGAAATAAAAGTCGGCGACAACTTTGAAAATTTAAGCAAGGTGGAAATTGTGATAAAAGACGGAGTTATTGTGGAAATTCGGGGCTAACTATAGGAAAGTTTCAAGGAACCGGTCACCGGTAATTATTAACTTATTATTGGGGTTGGTTTTCCAGATGATGATTAAAGTGGGGCAAATTCTTACTACCTATGGTCATAAAGGAGAAGTAAAGATTTTTCCTTTAACCGATAATCCGGAAAGGTTTAAAAAACTGAAATATGTATTTTTGCAATTGCCTGACGGGATGAAAAAGGTCCATATTGAAAAGGTTCGTGTGCATAATAATCTGGTCTTTATAAAGTTTACTGAAGTTCCTGATATGACTGCTGCCGAAAAACTTAGAGGGTTATACATAACCATTGAAGAAGAACAATTGGTTGATTTGCCCGAAGACCATTATTTTCTTTTTCAAATTATTGGTTTGGATGTTTATGAAAATGACCTATATTTAGGTAAAATCACTGATGTTGTTCAAACCGGCAGCAATGATGTCTACATAGTTAAAAATAATCAAAAAGAAATATTAATTCCTGCTTTAAAATCAATTATAAAAGTAATAGATTTAAAAGAAAAAAAGATGTCAGTTTCTCTACCCGAAGGATTGTTGGAATAAGGGGGGATCCATTTGGATATAAAGGTTTTTACACTTTTTCCGGAAATGTTTGAGAGCCCTTTAAATTCCAGTATTTTATTTAAGGCCAGACAAAAGGGGCTGTTGAACATAACCCTCATTAATTTTCGGGATTATGCCCAGGACAAGCATAATTCGGTAGACGATTATCCCTTCGGAGGAGGGGCAGGCATGGTTTTGAAACCGGAACCCATTGTCTTGGCTTTGGAAGATAATTTATCTTTCGATGATGATGAACAGGAGATTATCCTTTTATCACCCCAGGGAAAAGTTTTTAATCAGGAAAATGCTAAACTTTTGGCCAAAAAGAAAAAACTGGCTTTAATCTGCGGACATTATGAAGGTTTTGATGAGAGAATTCGTTCTTTTGTGACTCAGGAATTTTCCATAGGTGATTATGTCTTAACCGGCGGCGAATTGCCGGCAATGGTCATGATTGATGCTATAAGCAGGCTGATTCCCGGTGTTATAAAAGAGACGCAATCCTTCGAGGAGGATTCTTTTTACCATGGTTTAATTGAGTATCCCCAATATACCCGGCCCCGGGTTTTTAGAAATATGGAAGTTCCTGAAATATTATTGTCGGGCAATCATCAGAAGATACAGCGCTGGCGGCGTAAGGAATCTTTGCGCAGGACTTTAAAAAGAAGACCTGATTTGTTAAAATCCTATAAATTAACTCCGGAAGACGAAAAACTCTTAAAGGAAATTGAAACAGAGGAAAAAAACAATGGATAATATCTTTTTAGCATTGGTACATTATCCTGTTTATAATAAAAACATGGATGTAATTTCCACTTCCATTACTAATTTAGATATCCATGACATAGCCAGGACCGTTGCTACATACGGTTTAGTCAGGTATTATATTGTCCACCCCCATAAAGCCCAAGGGGAAATTGCGCAGGAAATAATATCCTATTGGCAAGAAGGTTACGGAAGTGTTTATAATCCTGACCGTAAAACTGCTTTGGATAGGGTTGTTATTAAAGAAAGTATCCAGGATGTAATAACGGATATTACTCTTTTCAACGGTAAAAAGGTGAAAACTATTGTTACTGACGCCAGAATTTTTCCTAATTCAACCGGTTATTTAGAATTAAGGGAAAGAATAGCTTCCAGTCCTGATTGTAACTTTTTATTGTTGTTTGGAACCGGTTATGGATTAGCCAAAGAAATAATGGACAATGCCGATTACCGCTTATATCCTATCATGGGCAACGGCGATTATAACCATCTTTCTGTTCGCAGCGCCGTTAGTATAATACTGGATAGACTTTGTGGAGAAAAATGGTGGTAGATCTTGTATCTTTTCTTGATTTATGGTATAATTGCCAACGTGTTGATAACGGATGGTCCGCTGTCTTAATTTAGAAATAAGGAATGGTAAGACAAGAACATCCAGAGAGGAAGGGGGGAAATCCCGTGGATATTATCAAAAGTATTGAAGCCGAACAATTAAAAAAGGACATTCCTGATTTTAAACCTGGTGATACCGTTCGTGTCGATGTAAAAGTTGTTGAAGGTAACAGAGAACGTATTCAGGCATTTGAAGGGATTGTAATTAAACGTAGGGGTTCAGGCTTAAGTGAAACCTTTACAGTTCGTCGTGTAACCTATGGTGTTGCCGTTGAACGTTGTTTCCCAATTCATTCTCCTCGTATTGATAAAATTACTGTGTTGCGCAGAGGCCGTGTAAGAAGAGCAAAACTATATTACTTACGTCAACTGTCCGGCAAAGCTGCTAGAATTAAAGATGTACGTAAATAATAAAACATTTAAGGACTGAACTAAGTATTCAGTCCTTTTTACATACTTTTATCTTTACCTTGGATAATACAGTAGTATCTTGCTAAATATGAGGAGGGAGCAATATGACGGAAAAAAGTTCGGCATTGGGAATTAAAGATATTTTAGAATCAGTAATTATTGCTATTATTTTAGCCCTGATTATTCGGACTTTTCTTTTCCAATTTTTCTGGATTCCATCCCGATCCATGGAACCTACGTTGTTAATAAATGACAGGATAGTGGTTACCCGTTTTTCTTATTGGTTTGAGGAGCCCCAAAGGGGAGATGTCATTGTTTTTAAATATCCAGTAGAACCGGATAAGGACTATGTAAAAAGATTAATAGGCTTACCCGGTGAAAAAGTAGAGATTAAAGACAGCAAACTGTATATTAATGACCAATTGGTTAAAGAGCCATATTTACCGCCCGGTTTAGTTTTTGATGATTATGGACCGATTCAAGTACCGGAAAATAACTATTTTGTAATGGGGGATAATAGAAATCACAGTAGTGACAGCAGGGTCTGGGGTTTTGTCAAAGATGATTATCTCATCGGTAAGGCTCAGGCTATTTATTGGCCAATATCCAGAATAGGGAGGGTAAAATAGTGCAGGTTCAGTGGTTTCCCGGCCATATGGCAAAAACACGCAGGTTAATTCAGGAACAATTAAAGTTAGTTGATGCTGTTATTGAAATTGTAGATGCCAGGATACCTCAAAGCAGCAGAAATCCTTTAATTGATGAACTGATTATTAATAAACCGATAATAATTGTCCTTAATAAAGAGGATTTGGCCGATGAAAAAATTACAGAACTTTGGCTCCATTATTTTAACAGTTTAAATAACATGAAAGCTATAAAGTTTAATGCAACCATTTTAAATAGGAATCTTTTAGCTCAGTTAAAAGAAATCTTGATGTATCTTACAGCGGAAAAACGTGAACAAAGAAGAAAAAAAGGCATCAAAAATGCTACAATAAGGACTATGGTAGTCGGGATACCCAATGTAGGGAAAAGTACTTTTATTAATAATATCGTAGGGATAAAAGCAGCAAGAACGGGAAACATGCCCGGCGTTACCCGAGGTAAACAGTGGATTAGACTGGACAAGGATTTGGAACTTTTAGATACTCCCGGCATATTATGGCCTAAATTTGATGATGAAAATATCGGATTTCGGCTGGCAATAACCGGTGCTATTAATGACGAAGTTTTTAATCAAGAAGAAGGTGCCCTTGAACTGATTAAATTTCTACAGGAAAATTATCCTGCTTTGCTTTGCCAAAGATACAAGCTGAATGCTGATGATTTACAGAATACCCCTTTGGAACTGATGGATAAAATTGCTGTTAACAGAGGATGTCTCCTGCCGGGGAAAAATATTGACTATGAAAAAATCTCCAAAATCATTATAAAGGAGTTTCGCGGCGGACAAATAGGCCGTATTACACTGGAAAAACCGTAAAAAATCCATAATTAATTTTTATTAAAAAAACTCTTTATTTAATAATTGAAATGTAGTAAATTATTACTATGCGAATTAAAAAAATAGTTTATAAAAACTATTTATTTTTTTTTGATTAAAAAAATAATAGTACGAAACTACTAAAAAGGATTTTAATGTTAAAATATAAAAGAATAGGGTAATAGTAATATCGATTAGTGAAAAATTAATATTTTAAGAGTTTTTTAGGAGATAGTTTTATGTTGCCTGAAAAGAGTTCTGTAACAGAAATTCAACAATATTTTTTATCCTTAAGTGAAGAAGAACAACAAGAGTATCTCAAGTTACTAGCCGGCGACCCTAGAAAATCAATCCGAAAATTAGCAGAAAAGTACCAGTCATTGCTGGCAAAAAAGTTGGTTGAAAAACAGCGGGTACTTGAGATGTGGAGCTATGAAAAAAGCCTTTTTAGCCAAAACTATAAATACATTGTTGGAATTGATGAAGCAGGGCGGGGTCCTTTAGCAGGTCCTGTGGTAGCCGCCGCTGTGATTTTACCGCCCTTTTGTATTATTGAAGGACTAAATGATTCTAAAAAACTTTGTCCTCAAAAACGGTCATTACTTGCCAATGAAATTAAAACAAAAGCCATAAAATGGGCGGTTGGAGTGGTGGACTCCATTACCATTGATAGAATCAATATTTTGCAAGCTACCAGGTATGCAATGCAATTAGCTCTGAAAGCACTAGGTTCTTTGCCCGATTTTGTGTTGATTGACGGTCAAAAAAATCCTTTAATTTCCATGCCTCAAATGGCTATTATCAAAGGAGATGCTTTAAGCGCCTCAATTGCGGCAGCATCAATAATTGCCAAAGTTCATCGGGATACTATTATGGATAGTTATGATAAAATTTATCCCGATTTTAACTTTGCCGTGCATAAGGGTTATTGTACTCAACAACACCTGGAAGCAATACGTCATAAGGGTTGCTCTGATATCCACAGAAAAAGCTTTTCTCCAGTTAAAGAGAGTTTATAACTTTGTATTAAATTAAATAAAACAATTTATTAATGAAAGGAGGTTTTTTATGCTAACCCAGTATGCAACAATTGGAATACTTTTTTTAGGCGCTATAGCTTTTGGTTCTATTGCAATGATACTATCAAGACTTTTACAACCCCACCGTCCTTACTCTCAAAAGATGGAAACATATGAATGTGGGATGGTAACTCGCGGTACGGCATGGGTACAATTCAAAAACAGTTATTTTTTGTACGCCATGGTATTTTTAATTTTTGATATTGAAACCATATTTTTATACCCATGGGCAGTAAAATTCCAAAGTTTAGGTCTTTTTGCCATTATTGAAATGTTTATTTTCTTAACCATTTTAATTATTGGCTTCTGGTATGCCTGGAAGGAAGGTGCATTAGAATGGCAATAGATAACGAAAAAGAATACTTGACACAAGAAGAACTTGAAGACAAAGGAATTCTCCTCACTTCATTGGATAAACTTTTCAATTGGGCGAGAGGCTGGTCATTATGGCCTTTTCAGTTTGGCTTAGCCTGTTGTGCAATAGAAATGATTTGTATAACCCAATCTAGGTTTGATTGCTCCCGATTTGGTTATGAGGTTTTCAGAAACTCGCCCCGCCAGGCAGATGTAATGATTGTTGCAGGTACAATTACTGAGAAAATGAGACCATCAGTAGAACGGCTCTATCATCAAATGGCCGAACCACGCTGGGTAATTGCTATGGGTAATTGTGCCATAAGCGGCGGCCCCTTTGTTGATTCTTACTCTGTGGTACCGGGTGCAGATGATATTGTGCCGGTAGATATTTATATACCTGGTTGCCCACCCCGACCTGAGGCTTTAATTCATGGGATGTTGCAACTGAAAGAAAAGATAAAATCTCCGGCTAAGGTGAGGGTGAAGAAAAAATGAAAAATGAGAAAAATTATCCGGAACTATTAACCGGAAGGTTTGGAGATAAAACTGTTTTTAATCCGGAAAAACCTAATGAAGTTTATACCGATGGCGATAATTTAATATCAGTTTTGGAGTTTTTAAAAAATGAAGGTTTAAATTTCTTGGCAGATATCTCAAGTGTCGATTATAAAGAATATTTTGAGGTTGTTTATCAATTATTTAGTTTTGATAATTCCGACCATCTGACGATAAAGGTTAAACTGGATCATAATAATCCACAAGTTCCTTCCGCTACCGCCCTTTGGGAAACTGCCAACTGGCTGGAACGGGAAGTATATGATTTGATGGGTATTACTTTTATAAATCATCCTAATTTGGAGCGAATTTTAACCTGGGAAGGTTTTGAAGGTCACCCTTTACGAAAAGATTTTGTTTCTAAAAAACAAAGTAGCCGTAAGTAATAGGAAGTTGAGGTGTTACAGTGAAAACTCAAACTTACACATTAAATTTTGGACCTCAGCATCCAAGTACCCACGGGGTGCTGCACGTTGTCCTGGAGTTAGATGGCGAAATCTGTGTAGGTAGCAAAACACAGATAGGATATTTACACCGGGGAATTGAGAAACTGGTGGAAGATAGAACTTACCCGCAGGTAATACCTTATACCGATAGGCTGGATTATTTATCAGGTATGAGCAATAACTTGGTTTATGTCCAGACCATTGAAAAATTAATGGGTATAGAAGTGCCGGAACGGGCCGAATATATCAGGGTCTTATTGGCGGAGTTAATGCGGATTGCCAGCCACATGGTCGGTATTGGGATATATATTATGGACTTAGGTGCAGTTTCTGCGGTGTTCTATCCATTTATTGAAAGGGAAAAAATATTAGAACTGATGAGTCATATATCCGGCGGCCGGATGACTTTCAATTATATGCGCATAGGTGGGGTAGCCTATGATCTCCATCCGGATTTTTATCCTGAGTTGGATAATTTTATTAACGAATTCCCTCGATTTATTGAAGAATACCATAAATTAGTTGACGATAATGAGATATTTAAAGCCAGAACAAAAAATATTGGAGTTATTAGTGCCGAAAAGGCCATGAGCTATGGGCTGACCGGTCCTAATTTAAGGGCTTCAGGGGTTGATTACGATCTAAGGAAAATCAGTCCCTACAGTGTTTATGATCGATTTGATTTTGAGACTGCTGTGGGTAAAAACGGTGACTGTTACGATCGCTATGTAGTGAGAATGAAAGAGGTAGAAGAGAGCTTTAAAATCATAAAACAAGCATACAAGGAAATGCCGGAAGGCCCGGTGATGGCTAAAGTTCCCAAACTGATCAAACCTCCCGTAGGCGATGCTTATCATCAAGCTGAGAATCCAAAAGGCATATTAGGCTGCTATGTTGTGAGTGACGGCTCGCCGAAGCCGTACAGGGTGCATTTTAGAAGGCCCTCTTTCAATAATATCTCTATTTATGATGAACTTTTTATCGGCCATAAAATAGCTGATATCGTGGCGATTTTGGCAAGCTTTGATATTGTTTTAGGCGAAATTGATGCCTAGGGCGAGAAAGGAGATATACACCATGGAGTTTTTAAATAACATCTTTGTTAATATTGCTCAGTGGATAAGAGAGCTTCTTGCCGCCTTGGGCTTTTCTCCTGTTTGGGTTGAGATGGGCATGGCCGTTGTTTACCTGGTGGCCATCTTAGGTGTTTGTGTCTTGGTAGCTTTATTTTATGTACTTTGGGAAAGAAAGCTGGCAGGATATATTCAACGCCGCCCCGGACCCAATAGGCTAGGTCCCAATGGCTGGCTGCAAACCATTGCTGATGCTATGAAGCTATTAACCAAGGAAGACGTAGTGCCTCAAGGTGCTGACAGAATAGTCCATTTATTGGCTGCTCTGTTCATTTTTGTGCCTACCGTTTTAGCCTTGGCGGTAATTCCTTTCGGAGAGGGTATGGCAGCCCTTGATTTAAATCTGGGAATTTTTTATCTCATTGCAGTAACATCCTTGTCAACCATTCCGATTTTTATGGCCGGCTGGAGCTCCAATAACAAATATTCGCTGGTCGGCTCCATGCGGGCGGTGGCCCAGATGGTAAGTTATGAAATTCCTTTAGTTTTTTCTTTGCTGGGAGTAATTTTAATTGCCGGTACCATGAAGTTACAAGGAGTTGTAGAAGCCCAGTCTTCGGTATGGTTTATAGTACTGCAACCGGTTGCTTTTGTTATTTTCCTTATTTGTGCAATAGCGGAAACAAACAGGGCGCCTTTTGACTTGCCTGAAGGTGAATCCGAATTAACAGCCGGCGTTTATACAGAATATTCGGGGATGAGATGGGCATTATTTTATTTAGCCGAATACTGCAATATGTTTGTAATGTCATCGGTGGCGGCCACCATGTTTTTAGGTGGTTGGCATGGTCCTCTGTTACCAGGTTGGTTATGGTTTTTACTGAAAACTTTCTTAATAATGTCTTGTTTCATCTGGTTCCGGTGGACTTTCCCCCGGATAAGGGTAGACCATTTGATGAATTTCAGCTGGAAGGTATTAGTGCCCCTTTCTTTGGCAAACGTTTTTGTAACAGGAATCGGTGTTTATATCTACAATAACGGATTGGGGTGGTGGTAATAAATGTACGGTAAAGGTATCCTCAAAGGATTAAGTGTAACAGGCAGGAATGTTTTTAGAAAAAGACTTACCGAAAAGTACCCCGAAGTTAAACCTAAATTAGCTGAACGCTGGCGGGGAAGCTTTCAATTAGACGTTAATGAATGTATTGCCTGTGGTTTATGCGAAAAGTCCTGCCCTAATTCGGCTATTAAGCTTACAACCGAGAAAACCGAAGATAACAAAAAACGATTATCCAGTTATAAATTAGATAGATCGTATTGTTTATTCTGTGGTTTGTGTGTTGAAAGCTGTCCGAAGAAATGTCTGCGATTTACCAAAGAATTTGAAACTGCCGTCTATAATAAGGATGAAGTTGTTTTAGATTTGTTTAACAATCAAAACCTTTCTGCGCCAACATCAAGTTACGCTCAGCCGGAAAAAACCGGCGTAACGGCAGGAAAGGAGGAATAAAAAATAATGGATTTACAGGTAATAGCATTTTGGATCATAGCCTTTGTTACTTTAGGCTCGGCTCTGGCAGTTGTCTATTTAACAAATATAGTTCACAGCGCTTTGGCCTTAATTATGACTTTTTTAGGAATCGCCAGTCTTTATCTGACTTTGCATGCTGATTTCCTTGCGGCCGTTCAGGTTCTGGTATATGCAGGCGCGGTTTCAATTCTGATAGTATTTGGTATTATGCTGATTACCCGCGGAGAAGGACGAATGTGTGAAACCAACACTTTCGGCAAGTATAAATATACTGCTTTTGTGGTTATTGCCGCTTTATTTGGCGTAATTTCATATTTCATCATCATTACGCCTTGGCAGGTAACAAATGGTATAGTCGCTGAAGAAAACATGGGAACCATCGGTGAGGTTTTATTCAATAATTTTGTAATTCCTTTTGAATTAGCAGCCATTCTCCTTACCGTCGCCATGATAGGCGCTATCGTCATTGCAAGAGAGGTGAAAAACCTTAAATGATAACCTTAAATCATTATTTATTGTTAAGTGCAATTTTGTTTTGTATAGGTCTTTATGGTGCATTATCAAAAAAGAATGCCATTGCCATCTTGATTAGTATTGAACTCATGTTAAATGCGGTAAATGTAAATCTGGTAGCTATCACTAAATTTTTAACTCCCGGAGATATTACCGGTCAAATATTTGCTTTATTCGTAATAGTTGTAGCAGCTTGTGAAGTAGCTTTGGGTTTGGCAATCGTAGTGGCCATTTACCGTGACCGTTCAACGGTAGAGGTTGAGAATTTAGATTGGTTAAAATGGTAAGGGGTGGTGATTAATAATGATGGAATCTATCGGTATTAAATATATTTGGCTTGTGCCCCTGGCTCCTTTGGTAGCATTTATTTTAATCTCTTTACTGTTTAAAAGGTTTAAAATGTTAAGCGCCGTTACCGCCATTGTTAGCATGGCAATATCTTTTATCTTATCTTTGGATATCCTGCGCTTAGTTTTAACTAATCATGAGATTACCATGAATAACCCAATAGAAATAGCCGTTCCCTGGATTGACATTAACGGTTTATTCATAGAAGCCGGTGCATTGATCGATCCCTTGACCGCCGGCATGCTCTTTGTGGTGACTTTTATATCTTTACTGGTTACCATCTATTCCGTTGGGTATATGCATGATGACCCGGGTTTTTCAAGGTTTTTTTCCTATTTAGGTCTGTTTGTGTTTTCCATGTTAGGTCTTGTAATTGCCAATAACTATTTTCAGATGTTCTTTTTCTGGGAACTGGTTGGTTTATGTTCCTACCTTTTGATTGGCTTTTACTATTATAAAAATTCCGCAGCAGATGCCAACAAAAAAGCTTTTATCACCAACAGGGTTGCTGATTTTGGATTCATGCTGGGGATCATAATCTTATTTGTCAATTTTGATACCTTTAACTTCGGTAAATTAGCTGAAGCTATTAATGCTTCATCGGATTTAGCCCTGATAACATTGGCCGGAATTTTGGTTTTTGTCGGCCCAATTGGTAAATCAGGTCAATTCCCTTTGCATGTGTGGTTACCGGACGCCATGGAAGGTCCTACACCGGTTAGTGCTTTAATCCATGCGGCAACAATGGTTGCAGCCGGTGTATATTTATTGGCTCGGGGTTTTATTCTCTTTGCCAGCTCCACAACTACCATTACCTTTATTGCTTATTTAGGCGGCTTTACTGCCTTGTTTGCGGCCACCATTGCCGTGACCCAGAGGGATTTCAAACGGATTTTGGCCTTTTCAACATTAAGTCAGTTGGGTTACATGGTTATGGCTATCGGAATTGGCAGCCTGACGGCAGGAATGTTTCATTTGACTACCCATGCCTTCTTTAAAGCCCTGATGTTTTTATGCGCCGGTAGCGTTATTCACGCCCTTCACAAACAAGATATCTTTGAAATGGGCGGCGTTTTTAAGGAAATGAAAATTACCGGTACATGTATGGTTATAGGAGGCTTGGCTATTGCCGGTATCCCGCCTTTTGCAGGGTTCTGGAGCAAGGATGAAATACTCTTAACAGCCAAGGCCAATGGATTTACTTTATTGTATATTATGGCTTCCATTACCGCTTTCTTAACAGCATTTTATATGTTCAGGCTGATATTTTTAGCTTTCTTTGGTGAAAAACGCAGTGATTTTCATGCCCATGAATCACCGCTGACCATGACAATACCATTAATAATATTAGCCGTATTTTCCATTTTTGGCGGATTTATCGGAGCGCCTTTTGTTGAACACGGATATGCCAGTTATGTTTATTTCGGTGAACCCCATCATCCGACTCCCGATTTAATGGTGATGGTTTCCTCGACTTTGGTTGCAGTAGCAGGAATTTTCCTGGCTTGGTTGATTTATATCAAAAAAGCCATATCGGCAGAAAAAATTGCTACGCAGTTTGCACCAATTTATAAATTCTTGTACAACAAATGGTATATAGATGAAATATATGCATGGTTCTTTAATAAAATTGTTCTTGGCATTTCCAATGTGTTTAACTGGTGCGACCGTTATATTGTTGACGGCATTGCCCATAGTATTGCCTGGATTATTCGAACTTCAGGCTACAAAGGTCGTTATCTCCATACCGGGAGCTTGCAGACCTACGGGTTGGTGATTTTCACGGCTGTTGTAGTAATCACCTTATTTCTGGCAGGACCTGTGGTAGGAGGTGTACAATGAGTTTCCCAATTCTATCAAGCATATTATTGGCACCGGTACTTGGGGTCTTAGTAATCCTGTTTATTCCGGAAAAGGAAGATAAAATAATAAAAATTGTTTCAGCCATTGCTACCGGTATAACCGTAATATTGTCTCTCATAGCTTATTTTGCCTATGACCAATCGGTGGGAGGCCTACAATTTGTTGAGCATATTCCTTGGATAGAAAAACTGGGCGTAGCTTATGGTCTTGGTGTGGATGGTATAAGCTTACCATTGGTCCTTTTGACGGCAATTGTTATCTTTGCCGGAGTGTTTGCTTCATGGGGGCTTGAAGAGAGAGTTAAAGAATTTTTCATTTTCTTATTGGCCCTGGTTGCGGGAGTATTTGGCGTATTTTTAACAACAGACTTGTTTTTCTTCTATCTGTTCTTTGAAGTTGCCGTTATTCCCATGTATATATTAATAGGGGTCTGGGGCAGTACCAATAAGGAATATGCCGCAATGAAGCTGACCTTGTATCTGCTGGTAGGTAGTGCCTTTGCCCTGATTGCCATAATCGCCGTTTATCTCTATACTGGCTTGGGAACCTTTGATATTCTAACCCTAACCAAACAAACATATGATGTTGGGTTCCAAAAATTTGCCTTCTTCTTGCTAATGATAGGATTTGGCTTTTTGGTGCCGATGTGGCCGTTGCACACATGGTCACCGGACGGTCACGTTGCTGCTCCCACAGCCGTTAGTATGCTTCATGCAGGAGTATTGATGAAACTCGGCGGATATGGTTTAGTTCGGGCTGGTATCTTTATGTTTCCCGAAGGAGCAAAATTTTGGGCCCCTGTAATCGCCGGATTGTGTATAGTAAACGTGGTATATGGCGCAATGGTGGCTATGGCTCAGAAAGACTTGAAGTTTGTTATCGGTTACTCCAGTGTCAGCCATATGGGTTACGTACTCCTAGGTGTTGCTGCTTTAAATACCTTGAGCATCAGCGGAGCAGTGGCTCAGATGTTCGCCCACGGAATTATGACGGCTTTATTCTTTGCCCTGGTGGGTAATATTTACAATAAAGCCCATACCAGAATGATTGCCGATTTTGGCGGTCTGGCCCATCAAATGCCGAGGGTAGCCGTCGGTTTCGTCATTGCCGGTCTGGCATCCTTAGGTTTGCCTGGATTGGTTAACTTTGTAGCTGAGTATTCCATCTTTGTGGGAGCATTCAGGGTTTATCCGGCCTTAGCGGTACTGGCGGTTTCCGGTATAGTTATTACCGCAACTTATGTTTTAAGGGTTGTCCAGAAGGTGTTTTATGGACCTCGAAATCCCAGATGGGATGATTTGGAGGACGCCAAAGGCGTGGAAATGGTACCCATTGTAATATTATGCGCCGTACTGCTCTTCCTGGGCTTCTTCCCGTCATTACTGATGGATATGATTAATAACGGTGTAGATCCTTTCGTTATCGATTATTTATCTACCCTTGAGATTGGAGGGATGTTTTAATGGCTATTGATTTTTCCTTAATCATTCCAGAATTATTAGTCGCAGGTTTAGCCTTTACAGTATTGATAATTTCCCTCCTAGTTCCTAAAGATCAGAAAAAAGGTTTGGCTTATTTAACTGTTTTTGGTTTGCTGGCAACTATGGTAGTAACTTACTTGATGATTGATGTCCATGACAGCCTTTTTAACGGGATGTATGTGGTGGATCCCTTTGGTTCCTTCATGAAAATATTAATATTATTATCCTCGACGATGGCTGTCATTTTGGGAATTACCTATGTAGAAAAATTTATTGCAGGTTTTATGGGCGAGTTCTGTTTTTTAATTCTTTTTGCCACATTAGGGATGATGACATTAGTATCGGCCGGTGATTTTATTACCCTTTATATTGCATTGGAATTAATGACCATTTCCTTTATAGTCCTTGTTGGCTTTGGAAAAGGTATTTTCCGTGCTACGGAGGCCGCTATTAAATACCTGTTATTAAGTGCTCTATCCTCAGGGCTTTTGCTCTATGGTTTATCTCTTATTTACGCTGTTACAAAAACCACAGATATTAAGGGAGTAATGGAATACCTTGTCCAAGGCGAAATTGCGCCCATAATGTTGTTAGGAATTATTTTCCTGATTAGTGGTTTTGGCTTCAAAATTTCGGCAGTGCCTTTTCATATGTGGACCCCTGATGTATATGAGGGAGCTCCTACTCCGGTTACTGCGCTATTGTCGGTTGCTTCTAAAGGTGCGGCTGTTGGCGTGGTCTTCCGGGTGTTTATGCATGGTGTTGCCGGAAATGTCCAAGACTGGATGTCGGTAATTATTGCCGTTACCGTATTAACAGTGGTTTTAGGAAACCTTGTAGCTATTCCCCAAAAGAACATCAAGAGATTACTGGCCTTTTCCGGTATAGCCCAAGCCGGCTATGTTTTGCTGGGTTTGGTGGCCTTTTCAACGGAAGGTGTTTCTGCAGCCCTATTTTATCTTATGATTTACG
>JAAXZE010000138.1 GCA_012720075.1 Clostridia bacterium | reverse complement strand
AAACCGTTTAAATGCTGAACCAGCGTTGATTTACCCGACCCGGTATGACCTATCAACCCTATAAACTCCCCCTCTTGGATGGTTAGGTTAATATCCTTCAGTGCATGAGCTTCATAGGGAGTACCTATTTGATAAGTGTGATACAAACCTTTAATCTCTATGGGCATAAGGCCACCACCATTTCTTCAACAGTCATAATATCCTGGGGAAAACCGGGAATATCCTTGCCTAAAAGATAGGCTAATTCGGTTATCGGTGGTACATCCAGCCGTAGTTTTTTCAAAAGGGAAACCTGAGAAAAAACCTCCCTCGGTTTTCCTTCTAAAACAATTTCTCCGCCTTCCATCACTATAACCCGGCCGGCAAAGACAGCCTCTTCCATAAAGTGGGTAATGTGGACTATGGTTAAACCTTCATCTTTATTTAGCTTTCTGATAGTTTTGATAACCTCTTCCCTACCCGATGGATCAAGCATGGCGGTCGGTTCATCCAAAATCAGATACTGGGGTCTCATGGCTATTATTCCGGCTATGGCTACCCTTTGCTTTTGTCCGCCGGAAAGTAGATGAGGGGCTTTTTGGGCATACTCTTCCATACCCACCATTTTTAAAGCTTCATCTACCCTTTGCCTGATCTTTTCCGGCGGTATCCCCAGATTTTCCGGACCGAAAGCCACATCCTCTTCTACCGTAGTGGCAATCAACTGGTTATCGGGGTTTTGAAAAACCATACCCACCCGCTGGCGAATCTGCCATAAATTATTAGCATCACCGGTATCCATACCGTCAATCAGCACTTTTCCCTCAGTAGGCAAAAGAAGGGCATTTAAGTGCTTGGCTAATGTTGATTTGCCTGAGCCGTTATGCCCCAGTATAACAACAAATTCCCCCTTGTTTATGGTCAGGGTCAGATTTTTTACGGCGGTTAACTCCTGGTTATTGTTTAAGCGGTATTTATGCGTAAGATTTCTAATCTCAATCATACTCTCACCCTATTTAGTAAAATACCTGGCAACCCAGGTATTTCAGTTTCTACAGAAGCTACAGTTCTACAGTGCTACAGAAAAAATTTTATCCGTGTTTTTCAGTGTTCATCTATTGCTTCATCTTCTCTACTCTAAAAAAGAAGCCAGGAATACGATCCTGACCTCTAAACCAATCTATTCAACCAACTCTACAATAGCCATTGGAGCAGAATCTCCTCTACGGGGACCTGTTTTCAGAACTCTTGTATAACCACCCTGCCTATCGGCATATTTGGGAGCAATTTTGTCAAATAAATCTTTAACAACCGTTTCATCCATTAGATAGGCTAAAGCCTGTCTACGGGCGTGTAAATCACCACGTTTGCCTAAAGTAATCATTTTTTCGGCAACCCGTCTTACTTCTTTAGCTTTAGGTTCAGTGGTTTCAACTCTTCCATATTTTAGTAAAGAAGTCGCCATATTCTTTAACATCGCCCTGCGCTGTGAACTAGTACGACGGAGCTTTCTATAGCTCATACCCTTTACCTCCTTTACCTGCCAATTTGTTTCTCCCGATCAATCTTCCGGAGATTTTAAACTTAAACCTAAGGCCCTCATTTTCTGTTCTACTTCTTCTAATGATTTTCTTCCTAGGTTTCTAACCTTCATCATATCTTCTTCGGTTTTCTGAGTCAATTCATAAACAGTGTTGATGCCTGCCCGTTTTAAACAATTATAGGAACGTACAGATAAATCTAACTCTTCGATGGTCATATCCAGGATTTTATCTTTTTCTTCTTCATCTTTTTCAACCATGATTTCTACATCGCCCATGCTATCAGTAAGGCCAATAAATAATCTCAGGTGGTCACTTAAGATTTTAGCCGATAAACTAATGGCCTCATCAGGACCGATGCTTCCGTTTGTCCATACGTCCAAGGTTAATTTGTCGAAGTCGGTTTTTTGCCCAACACGTGTATCTTCAACATAATAATTTACCTTTTTCACCGGTGAGAAGATGGCATCAACGGGAATAATACCTATAACATCCTCATCTTTCTTATTCTTTTCAGCTGGAACATAACCCCGGCCCCGTTCTACAGTCATTTCTATAAAGAGTCGTCCGTCAGTATCCAAAGTGGCAATATGCAAATCAGGGTTCAATATTTCTATACAACTGGGAATTATAATATCACCGGCTTTTACTTCCCCTTCTCCTTCGGCTTCAATGCGAACAATCTGGGGTTCATCGGTATCCATTTTCAAAGCCAATGATTTTAAATTTAGGATAATATCCGTGACATCTTCAACAACTCCAGGAACTGTAGAAAATTCATGAAGGACACCTTCGATTTTAACCGAAGTTATGGCCGCACCGGGCAAGGAAGATAACAAGATACGGCGCAGAGAATTTCCCAAAGTAGTACCATAACCTCGCTCCAGAGGTTCAACTACAAACTTACCGTAAGTATTACCTTCACTTTCTATCTTCTCAATTCTGGGCTTTTCAATTTCAATCATTTATAAACCTCCTATCATACCTGGCATAAACCCAAAACCAGGTAATGATCATCTACCGGGAGTATAGCTCGACAATCAAATGCTCTTGGACGGGTAAATCAATATCTTCTCTGGTAGGTAAAGCCACTACCCTACCGCTGAGATTTTCCTTATCCAATTCCAGCCAAGCGGGAGGTGTTTTTTGACCGAGATTCTCGATGATCTCTTTGATAACCGCAATATCTTTGCTTTTTTCTTTTAATTGAATAACATCGCCAACTTTTACTTGAATGGAAGGAATATTAGCCTTATGACCGTTTAAAGTAAAGTGGTTATGACGCACTAATTGTCTGGCTTGAGCCCTAGAATTGGCAAAGCCTAAACGATAAACCACATTGTCTAAACGTCTTTCTAAAATCCGTAATAGATTTTCGCCGGTAACTCCTTGTTGGCGATCGGCTTTCTCAAAATAGCTTCTAAACTGATTTTCTAAAATGCCGTAGACACGACGAACTTTTTGCTTTTCTCTTAATTGCATACCGTACCCACTGATTTTGGTGCGGCTTTGTCCGTGTTGACCGGGTGCATAGTTTCTTCTGTCAATGGCACATTTTTCTGAATAACAACGGTCACCCTTTAAATACAGTTTAACGCCTTCTCTCCGACATAGACGACAAACAGGTCCTGTATATCTTGCCATTTACCCTTTTACACCTCCTAAACTCTTCTGCGTTTTGGCGGACGGCAACCATTATGTGGAATAGGAGTAACATCTTTAATCACGCTTACTTCCAGTCCAGCAGCCTGCAAAGAGCGGATAGCCGCTTCTCTGCCTGCACCAGGTCCCTTAACCGTACATTCTACTTCCCGCATTCCATGTTCCATTGCAGCCTTGGCAGCCGTTTCAGCAGCCATCTGAGCCGCAAAAGGAGTACTTTTTCTGGAACCTTTAAAACCGATGACGCCGGCACTGGCCCAGGAAATGGTATTACCGTTTAAGTCAGTTATAGTTACAATGGTATTGTTAAAAGTAGATTTAATATGAGCTACACCTTTTTCAACATTTTTACGTTCTCTACGTCTTACTCTTGTTGTAGCGCCTTTTGCTTTGGCCATTCTTAATAATCACCCCTTTTATTTCTTACGTTTTGCACCGACAGTCTTAGCTCTGCCTTTACGAGTTCTGGCATTGGTTTTAGTCCTTTGCCCCCTTACCGGTAGACCTTTGCGCTGTCTGACTCCACGATAACAACCGATTTCAATCAGACGTTTGATATTTAAGGAAATCTCCCTGCGCAGGTCACCTTCTACCTTCATCCGACCAATTATTTCTCTAAGTTTTCCTACTTCTTCTTCAGTCAGGTCTCTAACCCTGGTATCAGGCTTGATACCGGCCTCAGCCAATATTTTTTTTGAAGTTGATCTGCCGATACCGAAAATATAGGTCAAACCTATTTCAACCCGTTTATCTCTCGGCAGGTCAACGCCAGCAATTCTTGCCATTTACTGCACCTCCCATAACCCAAATTTGCACTTAACCTTGTTTTTGCTTGTGCTTAGGATTCTCGCAAATTACCATTACAGTACCTTTTCTCTTGATAACTTTGCATTTTTCACAGATGGGCTTCACTGAAGCTCGTACTTTCATTTTA
Source organism: Clostridia bacterium (assembly GCA_012720075.1). Taxonomy (GTDB): domain Bacteria; phylum Bacillota; class Peptococcia; order Peptococcales; family BICA1-8; genus JAAXZE01. The sequence goes on along the minus strand of JAAXZE010000138.1, from coordinate 13,530 downwards.
ATACCCTCCTTACCGGAAGTTCTATTTAAATCGATACGTAATGCGCCCACGGGTTAAATCATATGGAGAAAGTTCTACTGTGACCTTATCTCCCGGTAAAATTTTTATAAAATTCATCCTGATCTTCCCGGAGACATGGGCCAGAACTTGATGGCCATTTTCCAATTTTACTTTAAACATAGCATTTGGCAGGGGCTCAACAACAGTACCTTCAACTTCTATAACATCCTTAGACATTTTGAACGACCTCCTTTATCCAGTCAACTAAACTTCAAATTCACGGAGAGCTTGGCGGATATCAGCGTTAGTTATTTTCAGTCCTTCTTCAAGCCTGGAATTAATAACACCGGCCACTTTGTCCGTATACCACAAATGTCGGACATTCTTCTTTTTAGGATTTTGCAAGCGCCTGGTATTACCATCAACCACATAAACAAATTCATGATCCCAGTCAAGAACTAAATAATATTTATCTTTATCCCTTCCGGCTCTCGATTTTACCAGTTGACCTTTTTTCAATTCCCGGGTTGACATACTATCACCTTAGATTTCCGTTAAAATTAAAGGACCTTTTTCAGTAACAGCCACCGTATGCTCAAAATGGGCCGACAGTTGTTTGTCTCGGGTTACAACCGTCCAGTTATCCAGTAGTGTTTCTACTTCATAGGTGCCCATATTTACCATTGGTTCAATGGCTAAGCACATTCCCGGTTTTAAACGGGGTCCATGTCCAGGCAGTCCGAAGTTAGGCACTTGTGGCGCCTCATGCATCTTAGTTCCAATACCGTGGCCGACATAATCCCTGACAACCGAATAGCCGTTCTTTTCAGCGTGGCTTTGGATGGCATGGGATATGTCAGAAAGCCTGTTTCCAACCTTTACTTGTTCAATTCCTTTATATAAAGCTTCTTCTGTCACTTTTAATAGATTGAGAGCATCATCGGATATCGTACCTACCGGTAAAGTTCGAGCAGCATCACCGTAATACCCATTAATTACCGCCCCTATATCAATACTAATAATATCACCGGATTTTAAAACCCTTAAACCGGGAATACCATGGACGACCTCTTCATTTACCGAAGTACAAATACTGGCAGGGAATCCATGATAACCTTTAAAGGCGGGTATGGCACCTTTTTTAGTAATATAATCTTCTGCAATTTCATCTAATGCCAGGGTAGTTATTCCGGGAGCAACAGCTTTTTCCAACTCGGCATGGGTTTCAGCAACTATTCGTCCTGCATCCCGCATGTAAGCCAGTTCCCGGTCTGATTTCAACACAATCATGCTACTCTCTCCCTAACGCTGCCAGAACGTTTGAAAGGACCACATCCATAGACTGAGAGCCATCAATATCCTTCAAAAGCCCTTTCTTTTCGTAGTATTCAATCAGAGGAGCAGTTTGGGCTTCATAAACATCCAGTCTATTACCGACGGTCTCCAGCTTATCATCGTTGCGTTGATATAATTCGCCGCCGCATTTGTCACAGGTACCGTCTTTTTTGGTTGGATTAAATATGACATGATATGTGGCACCGCAGGATTTGCAAACCCTACGTCCTGTTAGCCTTTCAATCAGTAATTCCCTAAAAACAGTAATATTAATTACGGCATCCAGGGCCATATTCATTTCCTTAAGGATCTCCTCTAAAGCATCGGCCTGAGCTACCGTCCGGGGGAAGCCGTCCAACAGAAACCCTTTTTGACAGTCAGGTTCGGCCAAACGTTCTTTTACGATCCCAATTGTTACTTCATCAGGGACCAGTTTGCCTTGTTCCATAAAGCTTTTAGCTCTTTTACCCAATTCTGTTTCCTCTTTGATGGCTTTTCTGAACATATCGCCGGTAGAAATATGGGGAATATCCAGCTTTTGGGTCAGCTTTTCCGCTTGAGTACCTTTTCCGGCACCCGGTGGTCCCATTAAAATAATCCGCATCTTTTTCCCTCCTAATCAACAGGGTTCTTAGGACTTCCGGCAAAAAAATGCCGAAGTTCGCGTAGTCAAAGGAGCTGGTTTTTATTTCATAAAGCCTTCATAGTGGCGCATTAATAAGCTTGCTTCCAGCTGCTTCATAGTATCCAGTGCTACCCCTACCACAATTAAGAGGGCAGTTCCGCCAAAATAAACAGGTAATTGGGTAGTAGCAATTAAAATTGTCGGAAGCACTGCGATAGCAGCTAAGAAAATGGCTCCAACTAAGGTAATCCGATTCATTACCTTGGTAATATATTCAGCTGTCGGTCTGCCCGGTCTAAGCCCGGGAATGAAACCGCCATACTTTTTAATGTTTTCTGCAACATCCATGGGATTAAAAGTAATCGCTGAATAGAAATAGGTGAAAAAGATAATGAACATAGCATATAAGAAGTTATACATAAATGTTCTGGGATTAAATACATTGGTTATCCACACAGCAAAACTGTTGTTGGGAAACCACGATGCTATAGTGCCTGGGAACATTAAAATCGACATAGCAAAGATTACCGGAATAACCCCTGCTGAATTTACTTTAATAGGAATATGGGTGCTTTGTCCGCCGTAAATCTTTCTACCCACAACCCGTTTTGCATATTGGACCGGTATACGGCGCTGCCCTTCATGAATGGCCACAATACCTACTATTACTACCAAAGCAATAATAGCAAAAAGAAGTACTACCAAAATGTTTGTCGTACCTGCTTTGATATAGGAATAGATGGCTACCAACCCTGCCGGCAATCTGGATACGATACCGGCAAAAATTATCAGAGATATACCATTACCTATTCCCTTTTCGGTAATGCTTTCACCCAACCACATTAAAAATGCGGTTCCGGCTGTTAAAGTCAAGGAGATTAACAGGATATTGCCGAAGGAAGGATTTATTAATGCATTTCTTAAACCGAAGGAAATACCGATAGCTTGAACAAAGCCCAAAATAACGGTCAAATATCGGGTATATTCCACGATCTTCTTACGTCCTTCGACTCCCTCTTTGGCCAGTCTCTCCAAATAGGGTACCACTACAGTTAAAAGCTGCATAATAATTGAAGCATTAATGTAGGGAGTGATACTCATAGCAAAAATAGAAAAGTTTTTAAAAGCTCCCCCTGAAATAACATCAAAAAATCCCAACAGCTGTCCTTTGGCAATTAATTCAGCTATAACGTCCAAATTTATGCCGGGCACAGGGATATGAGCTCCCACTCTAAAAACCAAAAACATCAACAAGGTAAAAACAATCTTTTGTCGTAAGTCCCCAATCTTTACCGCACTACGCAGAGCCTGTAACATTATATCACCTCAACTCTACCGCCGGCCGCCTCAATTTTTTCTTTAGCAGAGGCACTAATGGCATTGACTTTTACTATGAAAGGCTTAGTTACCTCACCTTTACCAAGAACTTTAATACCGCCATTTTTAATTTGTTTTACGATGCCTGCTGCTTTTAAAGTTTCAGGAGTAATTTCGGCGTTGGCGTCAAATCTATCCAGTAGAGTCAGATTCACCTCTGTATACTCTTTTTTAAATCTGGCATTTGTAAAGCCTCGTTTAGGCATACGGCGCTGTAAAGGAGTTTGACCGCCCTCAAAATAAGGTCCTTTACCGCCACCGGAACGAGCTTTTTGCCCTTTATGACCTTTACCGGCCGTCTTTCCTAAGCCAGAACCTATACCTCTACCTTTGCGTTTTTCTGTATGTCTTGAACCTTCTGCAGGTTTTAGCTCATGGAGTTTCACTGAAAACACCTCCTGTTTTAAGCTTCCACTTCTTCGACTTCAACTAAATGGCTAACTGCATTAACCATACCTCTAATAGCAGGTGTATCCTCATGAATAACGAAACTATTAGTTTTCTTTAGGCCGAGGGCTTTTACAACTTTACGTTGTTGTTCCGGTCTACCTATTACACTGTTAACTAAAGTTACTTTAATTTTTTTAGCCATCGCTATCCCCCTAACCTAAAATTTCTTCTACAGTCTTACCCCTGAGTCTGGCAACCTCCTCAGCTCTCTTTAAGGAAGCCAAACCGTTCAGAGTAGCTTTTACCGTATTTAATGCGGAATCCGAACCCATAGATTTGGTCAAAATATTTTTAATTCCTGCCAATTCTACTACAGCCCGCACCGGCCCACCGGCAATAACTCCGGTACCTTCGGACGCAGGTTTTAATAATACCTTTCCTGCTCCAAATTTGCCTATTACTTCATGAGGAATGGTTGAATTAATAACTGGAACTTCGATTAAATTCTTTTTGGCATCTTCTACCCCTTTGCGGATAGCTTCGGGGACTTCATTGGCCTTACCCATACCGACACCAACAATGCCGTCGCCGTTACCAACAACAACTAAAGCGCTGAAGCTAAACCGACGGCCACCTTTTACAACTTTGGCAACACGATTTATATGAACTACTTTTTCTGTTAACTCATATTTGCTTGCATCAATTCTGGCCAATTACCTTTCCCTCCTTCACCATGGATTAGAAGTCAAGACCGGCTTCTCTGGCCCCTTCAGCAAGAGCCCGCACACGACCATGATAAATATTGCCGCCCCGGTCAAAAACCACTTTTGTTATTCCTTTTTCCAATGCTCTTTGAGCAACTAATTGACCAACTTTTTTAGCTGCCTCAACATTTCCGCCGTAACCATCGAAATCTAAAGATGAAGCCGCTACCAGAGTAACCCCGGCAACATCATCGATTATTTGCGCATAAATATTTTTCAAACTTCTATAAACACTCAAACGTGGTCTCTCAGGAGTACCATTAAGTTTATGTCTTATTTTCCAGTGTTTTTTAGCACGGATTTTTTTCTTGGGAGTTTTGGTAATCACTTTTTGCTTCACTCCTTTCACCAAAAATAAGTGCTTACGCTACTTATTTCTTAGCCCCAGCTTTACCTGCTTTTAATTTCACTACTTCACCTTCGTATCTGATACCTTTGCCCTTGTAAGGTTCCGGTTCTCTTACTGCACGGATGTTGGCTGCCAATGCCCCGACTCCTTCTTTATCAATCCCTTTAACAATGATTTTGTTAGGAGCAGGCACTTCGATTTCCATATATTTACCCGGCTCAATTTCAACAGGATGGGAATAACCGACCTGTAAAACCAGCTTTTTCCCTTGCATTTGAGCCCTGTAACCTACGCCAACCAGTTCCAAATTCTTTTGAAATCCTTTGGTAACCCCTTCAACCATGTTGTTAATCAGGGTACGAGTTAAGCCGTGCAATGCTTTATGTTTATTATTATCGCTTGGACGGTTTACAACTATGGTATTGCCTTCAACCGAAACCTGCATATCGTTATGAAGGGTTCTGGTCAACTCACCTTTTGGTCCTTTAACAGTAATTACATTATTGTTTAAAGTAACTTGAACTCCGTCAGGAATAATGACGGGAAGCTTACCAATTCTGGACATTTTTACACCTCCCGAGTTTGAGTTTTAATTTATTACCAAACATAGCATATAACTTCGCCGCCTAAACCAATTTTACGAGCTTCTTTATCAGTCACAATTCCCTGAGAGGTAGAGATAATTGCGATACCCAATCCACCAAGAACTTTTGGTATCTCGTCCTTTTTGCAATATACTCTCAAACCAGGTTTACTGATCCGTTTGATACCGGTTATAACTCTTTCTTTGTTACTGCCGTATTTCAAATAGATGCGAATAATACCCTGTTTGCCATCTTCAATATACTCGTAATCTTTAACAAAGCCTTCTCTTTTTAGAATTTCGGCTAAAGCTTTTTTGGTTTTGGAAGCAGGAATTTCTACCTTTTCATGCATAACCATATTGGCATTACGAATTCTTGTTAAAAAATCAGCAATCGGGTCAGTCATTACCATTTACAACGACCTCCTTCCATTCCTTGAGGTTTTACCAACTTGATTTTGTTACTCCAGGCAATTGGCCTTTGTAAGCCAGTTCTCTAAAGCAAACCCGGCACAGGCCAAATTTACGCATATATGCACGGGGACGGCCACAAACTTTACATCTGTTAACTACCCGCACCTTATACTTTGGAGCTTTTCTAACTTTCATCGACGTTTTAGCCACTGTGTTACCTCCTTATAATTTTAACTTGCGAACGGCATTCCAAGGAGCTTTAACAGTTCTCTACCCTCTTCGTCAGTTTTAGCGGTAGTAGTAAAGACTATTTCCATACCGCGGATGTTGTCGATCTTATCATATTCGATTTCAGGGAATAGTAACTGTTCTTTTAATCCTAAGCTGTAATTTCCCCTACCATCAAAGGATTTGGGTGAAACCCCTCTAAAGTCACGTACCCTGGGTAATGCTACATTAATGAGTTTATCGACAAACTCATACATTCTGTCACCCCTAAGGGTTACCTTAACACCAACAGGCATTCCAGCACGTAATTTAAAGGCAGCTATGGATTTTTTGGCCTTTGTTACAACGGGTTTTTGACCGGAGATCATTGTTAAATCCTGAATAGCTGCATCAAGAGCTTTAGGATTTTGTACAGCTTCACCTAAACCAATGTTAATAACAACTTTTTCCAGTTTAGGTATCTCCATAATGTTTTTATAATTAAACTTCTGTTGTAAAGCTGGAACCACTTCGTTTAAATATTTATCTTTCAATCTAGCCATCCGGTTTTAGCCTCCTTTCTGCCAGAGCTATTTATCAAATACTTCTCCGCATTTATGACAAGCACGGACTACCTTGCCGTCTGCCAATTGTTTTTTGGATATTCTTACTCCTTTACCGCATTTAGAACAATAGGGCATGACATTTGATACATGAATAGCTGCTTCCCGTTCGATAATACCACCTTGAGGCAAGTTTTGAGTAGGCCGGGTATGTCTTTTGACAATATTGACACCCTCAACAATTACGCGCAAATCTTTAGGGAAAGCTTGCAATATTTTTCCTCTTTTGCCTTTATCTTTTCCGGCAATAACAACTACATTATCACCTTTACGAACATGCAATTTATTTTTAGCCACAATTTTCACCTCCAAAGGCTACAACTTTTAGAGCACTTCAGGAGCAAGAGATATAATTTTCATAAAGTCTTTCTCCCGCAATTCTCTAGCAACAGGCCCAAAGATACGGGTTCCTCTTGGACTTTTGTCATCTTTGATTATTACCGCAGCGTTTTCACTAAAACGAATATATGAACCGTCAGGTCTTCTGATAGCGTCAGTAGTGCGCACTACCACCGCTTTAACAACGTCACCTTTCTTAACAACGCCCCCTGGTGTTGCTTGTTTAACGGAAGCAATTATTATATCACCAACGGAAGCATACCGACGTTTTGAACCGCCTAATACCCGAATGCATAATAACTCTTTTGCACCGGTGTTGTCACCGACCTTTAGTCTTGATTCTTGTTGTATCATGCCAGGTTACCTCCTTTCGGCAACAGGTCTAATCTCATTATAGAACAGGTGCCTTCTCAACAATTTCTACTACCCGCCATCTTTTGTCTTTGCTTAAAGGACGGGTTTCCATGATTTTTACTTTATCCCCTACAGCGCACATGTTATTTTCATCATGGGCTTTGTATTTCTTAGTCAGCTTAGTGGTTTTATTATATAGAGGATGACGGAAATTGTTTTCAACAGCAACTGTCACTGTTTTATCCATTTTATTGCTGACTACCACACCGTAACGCACTTTACGGTTATTCCTTTCCATCGGTACTAACCTCCTTACCTCTTATTAGGCCTTTTGCTCAGCTATTTCACGTTCCCGCAAAATAGTTTTGGCACGAGCAATGTCTTTTTTGATCTCTTTAATCCGCATTGGGTTTTCAAGTTGCCCGGTAGCCATTTGGAAACGCAAATTAAAGAGTTCTTCTTTGAGGTTATCAACCTTACGTTCTAATTCTTCAACTGTTAAATCACGAAGTTTCTTAGCTTTCATTTGCGTCACCACCCATTTCTTCCCGCTTTACGAATTTACATTTCACGGGTAATTTATGCATAGCCAAACGCAAAGCTTCACGGGCGATTTCTTCAGGGACTCCGGCGATTTCAAACATCACGCGGCCGGGTTTAACGACGGCAACCCAAAACTCCGGTGAACCTTTACCGGCACCCATCCGTGTTTCGGCAGGTTTTGCCGTAACAGGTTTGTCAGGAAAAATCTTTATCCAAACTTTACCACCACGTTTGATATAACGGGTCATCGCAATACGTGCAGCTTCAATTTGGCGGTTAGTGATCCAACCGGCTTCTAAGGCTTGCAGACCAAATTCACCGTAACTGACGGTGTTACCCCTTTGGGCTTTACCTTTCATAGTTCCTCTATGGGGTCTGCGCCATTTTACTCTCTTTGGTACCAGCATTCTTATTCGCCCCCTTCCTTAGGTTGAACATTCTTAGCCTCAGGAAGAACTTCTCCTTTATAAATCCAAACTTTAACACCTATTTTTCCATAAGTTGTATCAGCTTCAGCAAAGCCATAATCAATATCGGCCCTTAATGTATGAAGAGGCACTTTGCCCTCACTATACCACTCGGTACGGGCAATTTCAGCACCGCCTAAACGACCGGAAACAGCAATTTTAATACCTTCGGCACCCATTCTCAAAGATCTGGAAACCGCTTGTTTCATAGCCCGCCTGAAAGCTACACGACGTTCTAATTGAGCCGCTACGTTTTCTGCTACTAACTGGGCATCAATGTCGGGTTTTTTAACCTCTTGAATATTAATGTTAACCTGTTTCTTGGTCATCTTCTCCAATTGGCTCCGCAACGCTTCAACTTCAGCGCCGTTACGACCAATTACAATACCGGGTTTAGCGGTATGGATGGTTATTTTTACTCTGCTGTTAGCTGCTCTTTCAATTTCTATATTGGAAATTCCGGCTTGGAACAGTTTAGTTTTGATAAACTTACGGATTTTTAGGTCTTCGTGGAGGAGTTCTACATAATTTTTATCAGCATACCATTTGGCATCCCAATCTCTGATAATGCCAATACGCAATCCCTTTGGACTTACCTTTTGACCCACTTAGTTATCCCTCCTTCTTTTCCGAAACTATAACTGTGATATGACTGGTTCTTTTGCGAATAAGATCCGCTCTACCCATTGCCCTTGGTTTAAAACGTTTTAATGTAGGCCCTTCGTCTACAAAACAACGGCTTACAACCAAAGAGTCAACATCCATTTCATAGTTATGTTCGGCATTACTTACCGCTGATTTTAAAACTTTTTCTATTATTTCAGCACCTTTGTTAGGTGTAAACTTTAAAATTGCCCGAGCTTCACGAACACTTTTACCCCTTATTAGATCTATCACCTGACGGGCTTTACGGGGTGAAATTCTGACATATTTTGCAACCGCTTTAGCTTCCATAGCGAAAACCCCCTCTCCGATTTCTATTTAAGGGCTGTAGACCGCTCAGTATGGGCTCCATGACCTTTAAAAGTCCTGGTAGGAGCAAATTCTCCTAACTTATGCCCAACCATATCCTCTGTTATATATACAGGAACATGTTTCCGCCCATCATGAATGGCAATGGTGTGTCCAACCATTTCAGGGAAAATAGTTGAACTCCGAGACCAGGTCTTAATAACCTTTTTTTCATTTTTCTTATTCATCTCTACTATTCTAGCCAGTAATTTTTTATCAACATATGGCCCTTTTTTCAGAGATCTACTCATGAGGATTGATTAGCCTCCTTTCGAGCAAGATAATTTTCTACTAATTGCCCTTACGTGGTTTGATTATATACTTGTCATTAGGATTGTTCTTCTTACGGGTCTTACCGCCAATAGCAACCTTACCCCAAGGAGTCATTGGTGCTTTCCGACCGACAGGTGCCCGACCTTCACCACCACCATGGGGGTGATCAACAGGGTTCATAACAACACCACGAACGGTTGGTCTGATGTTTTTCCAGCGGCTACGACCGGCTTTACCGATGGTAATATTTTCGTGGTCCAAGTTGCCTACTTGACCGATAGTAGCTTTGCAATTAATGTGCACTAAACGAACTTCACCGGAAGGCATCCTAAGATGGGCATAATTTCCTTCTTTGGCCATTAATTGTGCGGCACTACCTGCCGAACGGCAAATTTGAGCGCCTTTTAAAGGCTTTAGTTCAATATTGTGAATAATTGTACCTACAGGAATATTTTTTAAAGGCAAGGCATTCCCTACTTTGATATCAGCATCGGCGCCGGAAACTACTACATCCCCGACTTTTAAACCGTGGGGAGCAATAATATATCTTTTTTCACCGTCAACATAATGAAGTAAGGCTATCCGGGCCGTACGGTTCGGATCATATTCGATAGTAGCAACCTTTGCCGGAATGCCGTCTTTATCCCGTTTGAAATCAATCTTACGATATAGTCTCTTATGACCGCCACCTTGATGACGCACAGTCAAACGCCCTTGGGAATTTCTCCCGGCGTGTTTCTTAAGAGGTTCAACCAATGATTTCTCCGGTTTGTCGGCAGTTATTTCTTCAAAAGTCGAAACAGTCATCTGACGTCTACCCGGAGATGTAGGCTTGAACTTTTTGATTGGCATCACAGTTCCCTCCTTCAACGAAAGTTACTAGTGACTGGTGACTGTGACTGGTGCTAATGACTAGTGACTGACCTTATTCAAATCACTGAGCACTGGACACTGGCCACAGGGCACTGATCACTATCTTTTATAGTCCTTCGACAATTTCGATTTTGTCGCCTTCTTTTAAGGTAACAATTGCTTTCTTCCAATCAGGTCTTTTCCCCTCATAGCGACCCATTCTTTTCGGTTTACCTTTAACGACCATTGTTTTTACATCTATTACTTTTACTTTAAAAATTTCTTCAACGGCATATTTTATATCAATCTTGTTCGCATTCAAATCTACTTTAAAAGTGTATTTATTGTGTTCCATATCGGCTACGGATTTTTCAGAAACTAAAGGTTTTATGATGATGTCGCGTGGATTTTTCATTACGCCAACACCTCCTCAACCTTAGCTACCGCATCCTTAGTCATAATGAGCTTGTCATGGGTCAATAGATCATAAACATTTAAACCGGTTGCCGTAATTGGAGTGATGCCAGGAATATTTCTGGCTGATTTATGAACGTTTTCTTCTAATTCGGCTGTTACCACTAAAGCTTTCGGTGCTTTTAAAGCATCTAAAACCTTGACCATTTCTTTGGTCTTAGGTTGATCAAAACTCAATTCGTCAACAACTATTAATTCATTGTCCAAAACTTTAGCAGATAAAACCGATTTTAAAGCCAAACGTCTTTTCTTTTTAGGAATTGAGTAACTATAATCTCTGGGTTTTGGTCCAAAGATGATGGCACCGCCCCGCCATAACGGAGAACGAATGGTACCAACCCGAGCACGGCCTGTGCCTTTTTGTCTCCACGGTTTGCGACCTCCGCCTCTTACTTCCCCTCTGGACTTGGTAGAAGAAGTACCGCGGCGCAGACTGGCCAGTTGCATTACAACTGCTTCGTGAACTACGCTCTCGTTGGGTTCAATGCCAAAAATTTCATCCTTTAATTCAATTTCACCAACCTGAGCGCCTTCTTTACTATATAAAGCTACCTTCGGCATCGTAGTTCCTCCTTTCTTGTCAAACAATGCGTTAATCTTTACTTAGACTTTACGGAAGCTTTTATGGTTAATAAAGCTTTTTTGGGGCCCGGAACACAACCTTTCACCAGAAGAAGGTTGCGTTCTTTATCCACTTTAACTACTTGAAGGTTTTGGATTGTAACTTTATCAGAACCCATTCTTCCCGGTAATTTCCGTCCTTTAAAAACTCTGTTGACACCTTTTGCCCCTAAGGAACCGGATCTGCGGTGATATTTTGAACCATGGGCCATCGGTCCTCTTTGGAAATTGTGCAGTTTAATAGTCCCTTGAAATCCTTTACCTTTAGTAATTCCGGAGACATCAACCTTTTCCCCTTCTTGGAAAATGTCAACACTTATTTCTTGACCAACTTTATAGTCGGCAGCATTTTCCAAGCGGAATTCTTTTAAAAATCTCAACGGTTTAACTTGAGCTTTTGCAAAATGACCTTTTAAGGGTTTATTTACTCTAGTTTCTTTGATTTCGCCAAAACCTACTTGAATGGCCTCATAACCATCGGTTTTTGTGGTTTTAGTTTGAACAACTACACATGGTCCTGCTTGAATAACAGTAACCGGAATAGCTTTGCCTTCTTCGTTGAAAATTTGAGTCATGCCAATTTTTCTTCCCAATATTGCTTTCATTCTTTTGCCACCTCCTACCAGACTAGAAGTTTGAACTTAGCAGTTAGATGTTGGAAAAGTGTTTAAACCCAATATCTAAACCCCAACGTCTAATTTGGTGTGTTTCTTTTGTTCTTTTAAAAAGGGGTACTTCTTCCCCTGAAATGAAACCCCAATAAAGGTCTTTACCTTTCCTCAGGGACATTTATAATTTAATTTCAATGTCCACTCCGGCGGGCAGATCTAAACGCATCAACGAGTCAACTGTTTTGGGAGTAGGGTCTAAAATATCAATTAGCCTTTTGTGTGTACGCATTTCGAACTGCTCCCTGGAGTCTTTGTTAACATGAGGAGATCTTAAAATTGTAAAAACACTCTTCTCAGTAGGAAGAGGTATGGGACCGGAAACATTCGCCCCTGTTTTTTTCGCAGTCTCCACAATTTTCTGAGCAGACTGGTCTAAAATTTTGTGATCAAAAGCTTTCAAACGAATTCTAATTTTTTGTTTTGCCATAGAGTTTCCCTCCTTTGCGCCCGAATTTAATACGGACATTCTCAGCAGAAATTTCCTAGCCCACGGTGTCTGGCGTGTCACCGTAGCTGCAACCTCCTGCCTCATCGCATGTCATGCACACCTTTACAATTATATCATAATTGTGGTAAACACACTAGAAAAAAATTATGATTTTCAGGGATTTTTTTAGCCATTTTTCGATAAACCAAGACAGAAAAATATATTCAGGGGGCGAATTGCTCGCCCTCTGAAATCATGCATACTAGTTTTTCATCATTATCTTTTTAGCGGTATCACGAAAATTGCCAACATTTTGGGAAGCATCCCATGCATGTTAGATATTGCATGAGGCATCTGCTTCCGGGTTTAGCTTTAAGGATGCATCAATCAGAATAGCCTCAAAACAGATGCATCCCTAAAAGTTTTCTTTCATCGGATACATCATTTAATGTGACTTTCATGTGATACTTTTCGGTGTCACAACGACACGATGTCACGGCGTCACTGACATTTTAAATAACCCTAAAGGCAATTATTTGCCAATTATTCGTGGATTGCGGAAACAACTCCGGCGCCAACTGTTCTGCCTCCTTCACGAATAGCAAAACGTAAACCTTCTTCCATAGCGATGGGGGTGATTAGCTCGATTTCCATCTTGATGTTGTCACCGGGCATTACCATTTCTGTACCTTCCGGTAATTGGATTACGCCGGTTACGTCTGTAGTCCGGAAGTAGAATTGGGGACGATATCCGTTAAAGAATGGAGTATGACGTCCACCTTCTTCTTTGGTCAATACATACACTTCTGCAGAAAACTTGGTATGGGGTTT
>JAAXZE010000137.1 GCA_012720075.1 Clostridia bacterium | reverse complement strand
TTATATTTCTATGGATTATTTTATACCGTCTTTGCAAAAATAAATGTAAAAATATGGTTGTCTCAACGTATTTATTTCCAATTTTTTTCACTTTTATTCTACAATTTGTGGTGTAAATTACCCTTCTATCATTATTAAATTAATTTGGTTTTGCTAAAATTTATACCTTTGAAAAAACAACACTATTGTTTTACAAAAAGTTTCCTGTCGAAGCTTGTTAGAAAAAAACCAGGTTGCTATTACTTAACCTGGTCCTTTAATCATCAGCAATATCCTATTTTTTCGCCCCTGATAATCCTAACCGGATTGAATATTAGCAATTCATTCAATTTATTAGTACCTAGCAATTCCTCAATTTTTTTCAACCCTTTATTAAAATTTTGAAAAGGGTTTTTAGGTGTATGAACATCGGATCCGAGAAGATGTATCATTCCCGCTTTAATAAAGGATTGTGCCGTTTTCCTGACTTGTTTGCCGGATTCGCCCACAATGCTGCCGGCATTTAGTTGGGCCAATGCTCCTTTTTTCAAAAGACTATCAAGCAACCCGGGATCATCGGAAAAAGCCGGGTTTCTTTCCGGATGGGCAATTATAGGGATCACCCCTTGTATTTTTAAAAGATAAATGATTTGCTCCACATTATTGGGAATATCAAATTGGGGAAATTCTAAAAGAATATATTTATTTCCTCCGTTAATGGTCACCACCAGTCCTTTTTCTAAACATGAAAACACTTCAGGAACATAGAACACTTCACTTCCGGGAACCAGTTTAATATTCAGCCCCAGTTCCTTAAGTATCCTCTTGGCCTCAGCAAAAAGCTTATAATATTTTTCCGGTTCAAAATCGGCCTCTTTATAAATATAATGGGGCGTACAAACCATATGGGTTATCCCGGCTTCAACGGCTTGCCGGGCAATGGCTGAAAATTCATCCCAGTTACGAGCGCCGTCATCTATTCCCGGCAAAATGTGACTATGAAAATCTATTATCATTTTCTTTCTCCATTGTGATAATAGCGATAATATCCTTTGGTGAAACGAACATTATTCAAGATAACACCAATCAGTTTGGTTTGCGACTTTTGCAATAATTCCACAGTTTGCCGGGCCAAATGGACAGGCATCTTTTTACTGTTTATCACCATCAATATCCCGTCAACTTTTTCGGCTAAAACCAAGGCATCTGTTACGGGAATAACCGGAGGTGAATCCAGAAAAATATAGTCATAATCATCTAAGGAAACAAAAAGCCGGTTTAATTTATCTGACCCCAATAACTCAGAAGGATTTAAGGGATTTTTCCCTCCGGTAATAATATCCAGGCTAGCTAATTTTGTTTTTTGGATAATCTCTTCTAAAGCCCTTTCCCCCTCTAAATAGTCGGCCAGACCCAAGTTATCCACTTCAAAAATCTGATGCAGAGTAGGTTTGCGCATATCGGCATCAATTAAAAGCACTTTTTTCCCCGTTTGGGCCACTACATTGGCTAAGTTCACGGCAACCGTTGATTTGCCTTCTGCACATCCGGCACTGGTAACCAAGAACTTTCTAAGTCCCTGATTTAAATTTTCATAATAGAGATTGGTCCTTAGGATTCGGAAAGCTTCGGCCTCCGGTGATTTGGGGTCAGCAGCCGTAATTAAATAGCCGTTATTGTTTTTAAATTTTATGCGCGGAATTTTCCCAACCACCGGCAAGTCTAAATGCTGTTTTACATCTTCAGCATCAATTACTTTGTTATCAAAAAGTTCCATAATGAAAGCCAAAGATACTCCCAATATTAGACTGACTACCATGGTGATAACAATATTGCGTTCCTTTTCGGGGCCGACAGGGATGGTCGGTTCCGTTGCCTCCGTTACTATCATGATATTGGACTGGCCCAAATCTATGGATTGAAAAATCCGGGTCTGAGTTATTTGATTGGCAAAAAGGTTATAGTTGTACTCCAACCGCTCTATTTCCTGGGTTAATCGTTGATATTCCCACTGTTTTTCCAGCAATTCTGTATGCAATTGTTGGATTTCATTTTCCAGTCGGCGAATAATAGGGACATAAAAGGTTTCGTTCTGGGTTTGGGCCAATGCCCTTTGATTATTTGTTAAAGCTTCCTGCTTTGTCTTCAGTTCTTGTTCAAGATAACTAATATTTCTGGGTTTTCCCAAAAAATCATTGAGATTCTTTTTGGCTTGGACCAGTTCTTTTTCGATTAAGACTAGCTGTTCACGAAAGATTTTTTGTGACTGCCCCATTCGTTCTCTGTTTTTTTCAGCTATAAATTCCTGAAAATTTTCAATTAAAGTATTAACCATTAATGCCGCCCGGGCAGGGTCTTTATCCTTAACCTTTATTTCGATTAAATTGGTATCTGATACAATGTCCACCGTAATTTTTTTCTTTAAATATTTTAAAGTATATTTTTTCTCATCAAACTTTAGTTTTTTGGCCATTGACTCCAGTAAGGGCTCATTTTTTAGCTGTCCCACATAAGTTTCCAAAGTCATTGGGGGTAAGGCCGCCAATTTTTGGGCCAATCTTTCCATGATTAACTCTTCCCCGGCATGCTCTAGCCGCTCCTCAGGATAGACAACCATTAATACCCCTTTTGCTTCATAAATGGGAGGCAGGACAAATAAATTTAAAAGTATACTAATACTTAAAGTAATTAATGTAAAAGCAATAATTACCCACTTTCTTTTTAAAAGAACCTTAAGTAATTCTGAAAAATCTATTTCGTCGGAATATCCGGACGCTTTCTTGTTTTCCATTTTGCCCCTCCTCCGAAATTAATTAAATCTTACTGGTTTAAATATTTATCGGAAATTTCTTTTATTTTTTCCATATCCGGAACCCAATAATAAAGGTTAACTTTAACCAGAGGATCATAAAAGTATTCCGACCGGCCGGGGATTTGCATATAATTTATACTTTCTTTATCTGTTCCTTTAAAAAGCCACGCCAGACAAATTAATTCTGTATCATTAAAATTTGTATCCACTACTTCATTTCTGGCCATTGTTATCAATTCCGGCAGCCGACTTAAATACTCAGGTTTTAATAATTTAAAAACTAATGCTTTTAAAACCAGATATTGATTTCTTTGCCGTCCAAAATCACCGTCGGGCAAAGAATACCGTTCCCGCACCAGTTCAAAGGCAAGATTGCCATCTATATTCTGTTTTTGAGCCGGCAGGGTTACACCTAAATGGGACAATTTTACAGACTGGGTTAGTTCAATATCTAAACCGCCTATTTGGTCAATAAAATTCTTGAAGCCTTCGATATCAATTTTTGCATAATAATGAATAGGGGTTTGCAAAAGGTTGCTGACAGCTTGGAGGGCCATCTCCGTTCCGGCCTTATTTCCGCCTTTGATTTCACCAATTACATGAGCGTGATTTATTTTGGTATAACCCAC
Source organism: Clostridia bacterium (assembly GCA_012720075.1). Taxonomy (GTDB): domain Bacteria; phylum Bacillota; class Peptococcia; order Peptococcales; family BICA1-8; genus JAAXZE01. The sequence goes on along the minus strand of JAAXZE010000137.1, from coordinate 396 downwards.
GTCAGGGATTTCCACCCGAGTATCTCTGGGAATGGAAATAACATTGACCTGTTTGTTTTGGGTATTGACATTAACAAGCATCATCAAATCGGTCCTGGAGACTTTGTTATCCCAGTTATCGATACCCAGAATAAGAACATTAAATCTTTCCAGTTGCCTTGCTTCGAAATATGTAAGATCCGGGCCTTCCTCTTCTTCTATTTGGACAGCCGGTTCGGGGGTTACCAGAACAGGGATTTCTTTAGCGGTAAAAGGCTGCATAGTCGCAAAAAACCAATATCCATAAAGGCCGCAAAATGCCGAAATAAGACCTATAGCAATCAAATATTTAAAAGTTTTCACTACTAGAAACTCCTTTATTAATGGTCTCAAATTTTGGCTAAAGCTTATATCTAA
>JAAXZE010000136.1 GCA_012720075.1 Clostridia bacterium | reverse complement strand
TTTCTCTTTTCAATGGTAAAATGGTTATGACTCATAGCTATATCCCTCCTGATGTTGGTTTCGTCGCTTAACATTATACAGGGATTTTAGCTATGGGTCTCTTTTTTTATTTACTTGGGCATTTAATTTTACAACTTACGTTCACGTGAAACACTTTCCTTTATTAAAAACAAGCAGGTTAAAAACCATTTATTACCCTTTTCATTTCAACATCCTATTGGCTGTTAAAGCAAAATCATAAAAAAACCCATGATTAAAAATCAGGGGTTTAAATTAAGCATGAATTGTTTCACGTGAAACAATCAAAAAATCTCATTATCTAAAAGCTCAATTATCCGTTGAAGGTCTTCTTGATTATAATATTCTATCTCAATTTTTCCCTTATTTCCTTTATCCTTTATATTAACCTTGGTGCTAAACTTTAAACAAAGTCTTTCTTGAATATCTTTAAAAAGGGGAGAAATTGAAATGCTCGTTTTTTCTTTCGTTGCCTTTTTATTTTTATTTGATAAGGCTTTTTTTACTATTTGCTCCGTTTCTCGTACAGAAAGCTTTTTATCAATTATCATATTAGCTATTTCCAACTGAAGTTTATTGTCTTCAACGGATAATAACGCCCTGGCATGACCAAAAGAAATAAGTTCTTTTTCTAAAAAATCTAAAATATTTTGTGGTAAATTTAGTATTCTTAAGAAATTAGCAATAAAAGGTCTCGACTTGCCAAGCTTTTTGGCGATCTCTTCTTGAGTCATCCCGAACTCTTCCATTAACTTTTTATAAGCCTTAGCTTCTTCCACGGGATTTAAATCCTGCCTTTGAATGTTTTCAATTAAAGCAATCTCAGTCATATCCCGATCTGATAGGGTTTTAATTACAGCAGGAATTTTCTCCAGTCCTAAAATTTTAGAAGCCCTTAGTCTTCTTTCCCCGACAACAAGCTGGTACCCTTCTCCATGAGGACGAACAATTACCGGCTGAAGAACTCCGTGCTCTTTAATAGATGCCGCAAGTTCCGCTAATTTATCAGGATCAAAATTTTTTCTAGGCTGAAAACTATTAGGAATAATTTCATCAATCACTATTTCCGTTATTGAATCTTTTTCCGGATCATATTGAAGCAAATTTGTTGTAGGAATTAACGCCCCTAAACCTTTCCCCAAACCCCTTTTACTCATCGATTAATGACCTCCTTAGCCAACTCCATATACATTTCCGCTCCCTTAGACTTAGGATCATAAATGATAATAGGCTGCCCAAAACTTGGTGCCTCACTCAAACGGACATTTCTAGGTATAATGCTGGTAAAAACTTTTTCTTTAAAATAATTTTTTACCTCATCAACTACCTGAATGGAAAGGTTGGTTCGAGCATCAAACATAGTTAAAACAGCACCTTCGATTTTTAAATGGGGATTTAAATGTTTTTGCACCAACTGAATCGTATTCATCAACTGGCTAAGCCCTTCTAAAGCATAATATTCACATTGGATAGGAATTAAAATGGAGTCTGCGGCAGTTAGTGCATTTAAAGTTAAAAGGCCTAACGAAGGTGGACAATCAATAAAAACATAATCATAATCACCTTTAACCACATCTAAGGCCTTTTTCAATTTTACCTCCCGAGAAATAGCTGAAACCAATTCAACTTCCGCGCCGGCCAATTGAATGGTTGCCGGGACCAAAAACAAATTACTTATATCAGTAGAAACAATAACTTTAGAAATAGGCACATTATTTACTACAACATCATAAATACAACGAATGGAATCAATTTTATTAATTCCTAAACCACTGCTGGCATTTCCTTGGGGATCAATATCAATTAGTAATACCTTTTTGCCTAAGGTGGCAATACATGCCGAAAGGTTAACCGCAGTGGTTGTTTTTGCAACACCGCCTTTTTGATTGGCGATGGCTATTACTTTACCCATAAGCGAACACCTCGCATAACTTTACATTAATTTTGCTATTATGATACATTCAACTAACTTAAGCCATGTTCCTGCTAATAAAATAAAAAAACAAAAATCTTAATAACAAAAAAAGAAAAACGAAGAATTTATTTCATGTATAAACCAGTTTTTCTTTAAAGTACATTAAAAAAACGAACCTTCCGGTCCGTTTTATTTTGCTACATTTTTATTTTTGGGCAAACGAATTACTATTTCCAAGTAATCGTCAAAATCTTTTTCATTTATGTCTGCGTCCAACCCGGCATCCCGTATAGTTTTTACGGCAGAACGAATAGTATTAAGGTATAAGCGCATATCTTTAAAAATTTTTTTCATTTTTCTTTGATTTTTTTCCTTGGACTCCTTTTCGTTATTAATCAATAATTGTTCTACCAACTCATCGGTCTGGCGAACATTAAGATTTTTAGTGTAAATAGCCTTTAAAGCCTGGAGCTGTAGCTTTTCATCATCCAATTTCAACAGCGCCCGGGCATGTCGTTCGGTAATTACGTTAACTGAAATTTCTTTACGGACGCTTTCCGGAAGATTTAAAAGTCTTAATTTATTAGCAATGGTCGATTGGCTTTTGCCCATCCTCTTGGCAATTTCTTCCTGAGTTATACCAAATTCTTTCATTAATTTGGCATAACCTTCAGCCTCTTCAAAATAGTTCAAATCTTCCCGCTGCAAATTTTCAATAAGAGCCATTTCAGCTATTTCTTTATCACTTAAATTTTTAACAATGGCAGGAATGGTTTTTAAACCAGCCAATTGACTGGCCCGAAAACGCCTTTCGCCGGCAACCAACTCATAGCCTGTCCCAATTTTACGAACCAGAATAGGCTGTAATACACCAAATTCCCGGATAGATTGAGCCAATTCTTCCAAATGAGCATTATCAAAAACTCTTCGAGGCTGAAAAGGGTTGGGATAAATAGAATCTAAATCCAGATTTTTTATTTCATTTTTATCAATTTCGTTATTAATATTTATACCAAAAAATTTAGTCAATTGATCTTTCATAAAGGAACACCCCTCTAAATGACACTTACAATATTATTCTATTAATTATAATAAAAATCCTCCCAAAAATAAATATAATTTACTTATTTTTCCAATGAAATTAACGGCCTTTTTTGGGGTATTCCGGCTTTTCTGGGGAATTTATCCGGGGTTTTTCCAGTTTTTTCGACATTAATGATCAGTCTTTCATACTTATTATCATTTAAGAAAAATTTATCTACCTTTTTTAGGTTTCCCCCTAATTGCTGCAAAGCATAATTGCTTTCCTCTAATTCTTTAGACCCTTCAGGACCTTTCATGGCCAGAAAGAATCCTCCGACTTTGCAAAAAGGCAGACACAATTCCAATAGAATAGGTAAGCGAGCAACTGCTCTGGCTAATACCAGGTCAAATTGTTCCCGATAGTGGGTAATCTTACCAAAATCCTCCGCCCGGCCATGAACGCAATGGACATTGGCTAACTCCAATTCATCAACAACTAATTGCAAAAAATTTATTCTTTTTTGCAAAGAATCAAATAAAGTTAATTCAATCTGATCATCTAATAATATTTTGAGAGGGATTCCGGGGAACCCGGCACCGGTTCCCACATCAATCACTTTTTGTCCAGGACGAAAATATCCGGTCTTAAGACATAACAAGGAATCAAGAAAATGTTTATAAATTATCTCCTCGTCACCTTCAATAGCAGTAAGATTCATTTTTTTATTCCATTCTTTGAGCAACCGGGAGAAAATAACAAATTTATCAATTTGGGTATCACTTAGGGTAAAACCTTCTTTATCCAAGGCAAGAGTTAATTTATTTTTCATTATTATTAACTCCTTTGCGTCGTTGTTGCTCCAAATAGACCAGTAAAACCGAAATATCGGCCGGCGAAACACCGGAAATTCTTGAAGCCTGGCCGACTGATACAGGTCGAATAGCCGATAATTTTTGCTTTGCCTCATTTCGAAGGCCGGTTATTTTGGCGTAATCAATATCCGGGGGAATATATTTATTTTCCATTTTTTCAAAGCGTTCAACCTGCAATAACTGTTTAGAAATATAACCTTCATATTTAATCTGAATTTCCACTTGTTCTTTTTCATCTTTAGACAGCAACGGGTCGCCGGCATCTATTTGTTCCAAGTCCTCATAATTAATTTCCGGCCTTTTCAGTAATTCAGCGGCGGAAATACTGTTTTTCAACAATGAGCTGTTCTTTTTATTTAATATTTCCTTAAGCTTTTCATTATTGGGATTAATCACAAACTGGCTTAATCGACATTTTTCCCGGGAAATATTTTCTTTTTTCCTAATAAATATTTCATAACGTTCATCATTTACCAAACCTATTTCCCGGCCTTTTTCCGTCAATCGTAAATCAGCGTTGTCTTGCCTTAAAAGCAGACGGTATTCGGCCCGGGAAGTCAACATTCGATAAGGCTCATTGGTCCCTTTTGTAACCAAATCGTCAATTAAAACACCGATATAGGCGTCAGAACGTTTTAAAATAAACGGATTCTTATTCTTTATTTTTAATACGGCGTTAATACCCGCCATCAATCCCTGGGCAGCAGCCTCTTCATAACCAGAAGTCCCGTTAATTTGACCGGCGGTGAATAAGCCGCTGATAGCTTTGGTTTCCAAATTAATATTCAATTGAGTTGGATCTATGCAGTCATATTCAATGGCATAAGCAGGACGCATTATTTCTGCTTTTTCCAAGCCGGGAATGGTTCGATACATTTCTAATTGAACATCTTCCGGCAAACTGGTGGAAACTCCTTGAACATACATCTCATAAGTATTAATTCCTTCAGGTTCAATAAAAACCTGATGACTGGTTTTATCAGAAAAGCGGACAATTTTATCCTCAATAGAAGGACAATAACGGGGGCCCGTTCCTTCAATCATTCCCGAATACATAGGGGCTCGATGCAAGTTTTCTCTAATAATTTTATGGGTTTTTTCAGTAGTATAAGTTAACCAGCAGGAATAATTATAGGGGGTGGATTCCTCACTTATAAAGGAAAAAAACAAATCCTTCTTATCCCCCGGTTGTTCAATCATTTTTGAAAAATCGATAGTCCGTTTATCAATTCGAGCAGGTGTACCGGTTTTAAACCTTAATAACTTTAGTCCCAACTCTTTTAAATTTGCGGAAAGATTAAGGGAAGACTGTAAACCGTTGGGTCCTGCCGAATAACTAAATTCACCGATGATAATTTTTCCCCGCAAATAAGTACCGGTAGTCAAAATAACAGCCTTGCCTTCATAAAAAGCTCCGGTTTGAGTAATAACACCCTTGACCTGTTTGCCCTCCACAACAAGTTTTTCTACCATGGTTTGCTTAACATCCAGCCTTGGCTGAGATTGTAAGGTTTTGGTCATTTCCATTTGATACAATTTTTTATCAGCCTGGGCCCTTAATGCGTGTACGGCAGGACCTTTACCGGTATTAAGCATTCTTATTTGAATATTGGTCTTGTCAATATTTATCCCCATTTCTCCCCCTAAGGCATCTATTTCCCGTACCAAATGACCTTTGGCAGGACCTCCGATGGCAGGATTACAGGGCATTAGGGCAATATTATCCATGCTTATGGTTAACAGTAAAGTTTTACAACCCATACGGGCGGAAGCCAAAGCCGCTTCACAGCCGGCATGACCGGCTCCAACTACAATTACATCATATACACCTGCTAAAAATGTCATTTTATCACCCTTACTTACCTAAACAAAATTGTGAAAATATTTGATCCAAAATGTCATCTTCAATAGTATCCCCGGTTATTTTACCAAGGTATTCCCAACTGCTGCGGAGGTCAATAACGACAAAATCACCGGGCAAATGGTTTTCTAAAGTATTTATTGCACCCTCCAAATGGTCTATTGCCAGCTGCAATGCTTGTACATGCCTGGCATTGGAGACAATGGCCGAATCCGACACATTCATATTGCCTGCAAAAAACATTTGGATGATTTTCTCTTCAAGCTGTTCTAAACCCATGTTTTCTTTAGCGGATATAAAAACTAAATCTTCCTCATTGATGCCAATCATGGCTTTAATCTTTTCCAGGTTTTCTTGTTTATATTCTAAATCAATTTTATTAACCACAAAAATAGAAGGAGTAGTATTTTTAAAGCTTTGAATAATCTCTATATCCTCTTGGTTAAGACCTTCAATGATATCGCATACATATAATACCAAATCCGCTTTTTGAATAAATTCTTTGGTTTTTTCCACGCCAATCTTTTCAACAAGATTATCGGTATCACGAATGCCGGCAGTGTCAATCAATTTAATAGGAATACCGCTTAAGTTAATATATTCCTCAATAACATCTCTGGTAGTTCCGGGAATATCAGTAACTATGGCCTTGCTTTCTTTCAATAAAGCATTAAGCAAACTGGATTTACCGACATTTGGTTTGCCGACAATAGTAACATTTAAACCTTCCCGAATAATTTTACCTTTTTGAGAAGTTTGTAAAATATTTTTCAACTTTTCTTGAATATGTTTCATCGTTTCTAATTGTTCATCGGCAGTTAATCTTTCAATATCATCTTCAGGAAAATCAATATCGGCTTCAATATAAGCAATTAAACGCAGCAATTCATTTCTTGCCTCATTTATTAACCCTGATAAATGGCCGGACAACTGATTAACCG
>JAAXZE010000009.1 GCA_012720075.1 Clostridia bacterium | reverse complement strand
TTGCATATGGCTCTAACTCTAATACTTTAAAAAGTCCAGTTAATTTATTTTCAGGTTCCATTTCTAAAAATTGTTCAAAGGAAAATAGATTTTTTTGGAGAATATACAAGTGACTTCACTCCTTATGTTTTCTTGTTTCGTTACTTGAAAACTTCTCCAAATAGGGGTGAAGTCCTTTTTTTATATACTTCAAACCCGCTTTTTTAAAAGGTTTTTAAATTATGCAAAATGCTTATATATAATATATAGTCAAACATTACCAGGCAAAGTTTTAAAGGATTTTGACGTAAAAAAGCGAAATTAGTCAGAAGGCACAATAGGAAGGAGGTGAAATGTGGGAAATTGGCTAGAAAAAAACTGATTTCTGTTTTTGGAACCTTGTTAATGGTAACTTTACTTTGTTCAATTTTCCCGCTAGGGGTGTTTGCCCAGGGGGGAATAGGTAAGGTTACAGGAAGCAATGTTAATGTTCGACAAGGACCTGGTACCCAATATGCCCGTATTGCCAACTTATCTGCCGGTCAGTTTGTTAAGATTCTCGGCGAAAAGGATAACTGGTTTCAAATCCAGTTGGCTGACGGTACCAAAGGCTGGACTGCCGGATGGTTAATCAGTTTAGAGAATCAAGGTCCGGAGAAAGCCGTTGTTGAGGGAAGCGTTGTAAACATTCGCAAAGGACCGGGTACCCAGTATGCCGTTAGTGGACAAGTCAAAGCAGGTACGGAGCTTAGTGTTTTAAAAAGAGAAAATAATTGGATTTTGGTTATGCTGCCCAACGGCAGCCAGGGCTGGATTGCCGACTGGCTGGTTAAGGTCAGCCGGGTAGCGGGAGCCCAGGCAGCGGTAATCAATGGTTCCAATGTTAATATTCGTCAGGGGGCAGGAACTACATATCCTTTGCTTTTTCAATTGAATAAAGGTGATCAGGTAACCATCAAGGACCAAAAATCGGGCTGGTATTTGATTGAATCTTCAAAAGGCACAGGCTGGGTAGCGTCTTGGTTGGTCAGTGCTCCGGGAGTTGCTCAGAGTTCGCGCAATGCCGTAGTAACAGGCTCTATTGTTAATGTTCGTAAAGAGCCGTCGACCCAGGCTGCTCGAGTTACTCAGGTCAAAGCCGGCGACGTGGTCCAAATTATCGGCGAGAAAAATGACTGGTATCAAGTAAAAACCGGTTCCGGAAAAGAAGGATGGATTGCCAACTGGTTGTTATCGTTGGAAACCACCCTGACGCCGACGGAAACGGAACCTTCTACGTCTTTACCACCGGTTAACCAGACTCCTGTGGAGACAGTGAGCAAGACGGTAATTGTAACCGGTAGTGTAGTAAATATCAGGCAAGGCGGAAGCTTGAACTATCCTACCATTGCCAAAGTAAATGGTGGTACGGAGTTAAAGGTTTTGGCTCAGCAGGGCGATTGGCTAAAAGTTCAATTGAACGATGGCAGACAGGGTTGGATTGCCGGTTGGTTGACCGTTGATAAAAATTCCAAGCCTCTTCCTCAGCCGGAACAATATATTAGTGAGCTAAAATTAACTCTGGATAATGAAAAAGTCTTGGCTTTAAACAATATGGGCGATAAATTGGCTATAAGCCTGTCGGGAGTAGAAAATAGCCAATACCAAATCTCGCGGGCAGACGGTAACAGGTTAATTATACAGTTAAAATCAGCTAATATGCGGGAGACCGTTCAACCTTTTGATAACTGGGGTGTAAAGGAAATCCAGGCAAAAGGCCAGGTCATAGCCATAACCTTTGATAAGGATTTTCAGCACAAATTCTATTATAACAATTCGGATAAAAAGGTCCAGATAGATATAACTTATCCGTCCCATTTATTGATACCTGTTAAGCAGATTAAGCTAAATCCCCAGGAAAACCAGGCGGTTGTCCAAATCGCCGCAGGCAGTAAAATTACTTATACTGCCCAAGAGGCAGGCCCCAACAAATTAGTTATTGATTTGCCTCAGAGTTCGCTGCAATTAGCCTCCCAAACCGAGGCTGAGCAAAATGTCAATTATGGTCCTATAAGGAAAATTACATCCCGGCAACTGGCGCCCGATTTGGTGCGCATAGAAGCCGAATTGGCACCGGGTGCTCAGTATCAGGTTTCCCAGCAAGATGATTACATTGTTTTAGGAGCCAGACTGAGCCAAAAGGGTGGTTTGGCTGGTAAAACCATTGTAATAGACCCCGGTCATGGCAGCATACAACCCGGAGGTTGGACAGACCCTGGCGCAATAGGGAAAAATCTCAACCTAAAGGAACGGGATGTCAACTTAGCAGGGGCTTTAAAGCTGCAGCAGCTTCTGACCCAGCAAGGAGCGAAGGTAGTAATGACCCATTCTACCGGCAGCACTCATCTGAGTTTAGCTGGTAGAGCAGAGGTGGCTAATAATATTGGAGCCGATATTTTCGTCAGTATCCACTCTAACTCAAATAATAACAGTGCTATTTCCGGGACAACCGTTTACTACTATGCACCAACCTGGCATAGTGAACTGGCTTCTCAAAGGTGGTTGAGGCAGAGGTTGGCTTTGTCCATTCAAAATGAATTGGTTAAAGCCGGTGGCCGGAAAGATAATGGCATTTTGGAAGAAAACTATGCGGTTCTCAGGGAAACCAAAGTTCCTTCTGTATTGGTGGAAATGGCTTATTTGAGCAATCCTGAGGAAGAACGGCTTTTAGCCACAGATCAATTTAGATACCAAATGGCATTGGGTATCTTCAGAGGAATTGAAAATTATTTTAAAAGTTTATAACAAAAGTATGAAGAGGCAGGTAATTCTGCCTCTTTTTTATTTAAAAAATATTCAAATAGATATATTTTACTAATGAAATAACAAGGAAAAGAGATTTTTTTAGAGAATACTAAGTAGGTTTTGTCAAAAATTAATTAAAAGGCGGTTTTTATAAAAGATACTATCGGTCTTTTACTGATTTTTTTGCCAGGGTTCTTGACATGTCTATGGCTACACCAGGACGTTGCTGGTCATTTAAGTTTAATATTTTATGGATTGGGTTTTTCCGTAAGGAATATTGTCGGCATTACCCTTGAAGGGAAAATGGCTATGGTTTATATAACCGTGCAAGTGATTTCCATGAATGACCCTTGGGGATTGACTTCCATTTTAAGAGAACAAGGTGTGGTGTAACGGTTATTGCCGGAGAAGGGAAAGAAGGAACCGGACATATATTGCAAATAGTGTTGGGCAGGAAAAGCTTGCCTCGGTTAAGAGATATAATAAATAACTGAGATCTCCGTGTTTTTGTTATAGTTATTGATGCCCGGACCATTAAAGGAGGAATAGCAGGTTTCAAACATTAATAACTTTACAAAAGTTTTCTAAGGGGTAAACTAGAAGTATAATATGGTAAGGCGATAGTGAAACCCATTAAAGACACACATAATATTTATTGCCAAATCGCCGGCCGACATTTTGTCAGAAAGGGGATTTGAAATGCAATTAACCGTATTAGGCTGTTATGGACCTTATGCCCCGGCGGGAGGCGCTTGCAGCAGTTATTTGGTGCAAAATGAAGGATTTAACTTAATGTTGGATTGTGGCCACGGCGCTTTTAGTTATCTCCAAAAATTCATTAATTTCCGAGAACTGCATGCTTTAGTTATCAGCCATTTCCATCCCGATCATTATGCTGACATATATGCTGTCCGACAAGCTTTTAGCGGGGCTTTTCAAGATGGTTCCCGAACCAATCCTTTGATTGTTTATGCCCCTATGGAACCAAAACCTTTTTTTGAAGAGATTAGCAGCTGGCGACAGGAGTTTATTACAATTCCCTTGGAAGATGCCATGCTTAGGAGAAATAAATTCGGAAATCTCAAAGTGGATTTCTTTCCCACCAATCATCCCATGCCATGTTTTGGTGTTTCCGCTTCCGTTGGAACCTGTAAATTAACTTATACCGCCGATACGGCATGGTCGTTGGATATTGTTGAACAATGTGCCGACAGCAGCCTTGTCTTGGCGGAAGCCAGTTTAAGAGAGGCAGATATGGCCTATACTAAAAAAGGTCATTTAACAGCCGGTCAAGCTGGTAGTTTGGCTCAGAGAGCCAAGGCTAAAAAATTAGTTTTGACCCATTTTTGGCCCGAGTATAATCCTTTTCAGCTTAAACGGGAAGCAGAGGTTACCTTTGACGGTCCCGTTGAACTGGCGGAGATGGGCAAAACTTTCATAGTGGAAGAATGAAGCGGTGAAAAAATATGAAAAATGAAAGAAAGACCAAATCACCGGACTAGTAGTTTCATGTTACTAATGGACAGGTTTTAATATGTTTATCACCAGTCATTAATAGGAGGAAAAAAATGAACAGATTGGATGGAAGAAGTAACGAACAATTACGGCCCGTTAATATTACCTGTAATTTTATCAAATATCCTGAAGGGTCCGTTTTGATAGAGATGGGGGAAACCAAAGTCATTTGTAATGCTACTGTAGAAGATAAGGTCCCCCAATGGTTAAAGGGTCAGGAGCAAGGCTGGATTACCGCTGAATATTCCATGCTGCCCCGGGCCACTGAACAGAGAAATCAACGGGAAGTAACAAAAGGAAAGCTCTCCGGGAGAACCCAGGAAATACAGAGACTAATCGGCAGGGCATTAAGATCGGTAGTAGATTTAAAAGCACTGGGTGAAAGGACAATTTGGTTGGACTGTGATGTTATCCAAGCTGACGGGGGAACAAGAACAGCCTCCATTACAGGGTCGTTTGTAGCCATGGTCCAGGCTTTGAATGAATTAAAAGAAAAAAACTTGATCGATAAATTACCTATAAAGGATTGGTTGGCTGCCGTAAGTGTAGGTAAGGTTCAAGGAGAAGTTCTGCTGGATTTGGCTTATGCCGAAGATTGCATAGCTGAAGTAGATATGAACATTGTCATGACCGGAAAAGGACAATTTGTTGAAGTTCAGGGAACAGCCGAAGGTTATCCCTTTACCCGGGCCGAATTAGACCACATGCTGGCCTTGGGAGAAAAAGGCATAAAAGATTTGATAGCCATTCAAAAAAGTATTTTGGGGGAAATCATTGACTAATGGGGTTTACCGAAAGACAGTGGAGGGTAAATAATTTGAAGGAAGAAAGAAAATTGATAGTTGCTACTAACAATAAAGGAAAGCTGCAAGAGTTTGCAAAATTATTGCAGCCTTTAAATGTTAAAGTTTATTCCTTAAAGGATTTTCCGCAAATCGGAGAAATTGAGGAAAATGGAAGAACATTTATTGAAAATGCTTTAATAAAAGCCAAAACTGTGCACCAAATTACAGGCATGGTAAGTTTGGCCGACGATTCTGGGCTGGAAGTGGATTATCTAAAAGGATTGCCCGGCGTTTATTCAGCCCGTTTTGCCGGGGAGCCAAAAGATGACAAAGCAAACAATGGCAAATTAATAGCTATGTTAGAAGGCGTTCCTTTAGAAAAAAGAACCGCCAGATTTAAGTGCGCCATTGCCATAGTAGACAAGGATGGTAAAGAGTATTTTGCCGAGGGAAGTTGTGAAGGGCTGATCCTTGAAGAGGAAATAGGCGAAGGCGGCTTTGGTTATGACCCTCTTTTTTATTTACCCCAATATAAAAAGACCTTTGCCCAATTGGACATGGAAACGAAAAACCGTGTCAGCCATCGGGGAAAAGCAACAGAGAAAGCAATGGGGATTTTGAGAAAAATATTCTTATAAGGAGCTGCGCTAGGTGTTACAGGAAAGAAATTTTGAATGATGCATCCGAAAAGAGTAATATTTTGGGGATGCATCCGCTTTCAAGTAAAGTGCATGATGCATCCCAAAAAAGTGACTCCAAAGCTGATGCATCCTTTAAGCTATACTCAGATGAAGATGCGTCAGGGATTAATTCACATGCATGAGATAAAACCTATGTCCTGACTGAGCAGAACAGAGAAAATGCTATCGACAATACTATCGGCATATTTGGAAAGGATGTTTTTAAGTGCGCATTGGGGTGCTAAGCGATACCCATAATGACATAAATTTGGCCCAAGAAGTACTTAGGGAGATGGAACCGTTGGATTTGCTTTTGCATGCCGGTGACCATTTCAAAGACGGTATTATTTTGGGAGAAAGGTTTAAAATTAAAACAAAAGCCGTTGTAGGGAATTGTGATTTTTTTTGTAATGGGCCAACGGAAGAAATAATTAATATTGGCCAATACACCATTCTTTTGACCCATGGCCATAGGTATGAAGTAAAAAATCATTTGCAGAGGCTTTTTTACCGGAGTCAGGAAGTAGGGGCCCAAATAGTAGTCTTTGGTCATACCCATATTCCCCTTTATTTAGTTGAAAATGGTGTCCATTTTTTAAATCCGGGAAGCTTGACTTTGCCCAGAGGCAATTCTAAGCCGTCCTACGGGTTGATCATTTTGGAAAAGGACCTTGAAATAAAGTTGATGGAGCTAGTAAAATAATACCACTTGCTTTACATGGTATATGATGTTATAATTACTTTTGCTGTTAAGGCAAATGACCTTAATTATTTTAAATTTAAACATCTCTTGACAAAATGATTGCTCTATTGTATACTAACCTTTGTCACGATTTGGCGGGGCGTAGCGCAGCTTGGTAGCGCACATGGTTTGGGACCATGGGGCCGGGGGTTCAAATCCCTCCGCCCCGACCAGAACGGAAGTCAGAAGTCAGAGTAAGTTAAGCTATCTACAATGTTGTTATAATTTTATTAAACTAAGTTGTCAGAGGTTTTAGGTTTATTCCGACCTCCGACTTCCGACAACCGACCTCCTTTATGTGCGGGTGTAGCTCAGTGGTAGAGCCCTGGCCTTCCAAGCCAGTTGCGAGGGTTCGATTCCCTTCACCCGCTCCATTATTGTGCCTGTAGCTCAGTAGGATAGAGCATCGGACTTCTACTCCGAGTGTCGGGGGTTCGAATCCCTCCAGGCACGCCATAAAAAAGAAGTCTGAAGCAAGAAGTCAGAAGCTGGATTTTGATAGCTTTGAATTTTAGACATATTGTTTCTGACATCTGACTTCCGACCTCTGACATCCTTGTGTGGTGGATGTGGCGAAGTGGTTAACGCACCGGATTGTGGCTCCGGCATTCGTGGGTTCAAGTCCCATCATCCACCCCATTTCTTTTGCATAAAATAATTTAGATAGAGAATACTAGTTTAATACCAGATATTGCACTTGACATTAAAAAAGAGTCTATGGTAGAATATCATTCGTCAATAACGTTGGGGCGTAGCCAAGTCGGTAAGGCACGGGACTTTGACTCCCGCATTCGTAGGTTCGAGTCCTGCCGCCCCAGCCATATTTTTTTATGAGAATTTTTAATATATATGAGCCATTAGCTCAGCAGGCAGAGCACCTGACTTTTAATCAGGG
>JAAXZE010000135.1 GCA_012720075.1 Clostridia bacterium | reverse complement strand
GTATTGGGCAAATCCACACCTAATACCTTGCCCTGATAAAGCATTACTTGACATTCCATATTTTCTTTCAAGAATTTTTCAGCGCCGTCTAACTGTTCCTGGGTTAAAAATATCTGTTCAAAATTTTCGTTATCCATGAAGACATAATTCTCTCCGTCATAATAGAGGTATTGCATTTGTCTTCTGTCCAGAATGGCTTTGGGTACTTTTTCACCGGCTCTGAAGGTTAGTTCGGTAACCGAACCGTTTTTAAGATTTTTAATTTTTGCTCTAACAAAAGCGGCACCTTTTCCTGGTTTTACATGCTGGAAATCAATAACTTGGCAAGGATCGCCATTTAATTCAATTGTCAGACCTGTTCTAAAATCATTTGTAGAAATCATATTTTTACCTCCTAATTATTAGATGACTATTAGCTCTTTTTTGGCACAGGTAAAATTATTATAGCCCGTATCGGTTACAAGTACCAGATCCTCTATTCTTACCCCTCCCCAATCAGGTATGTAAATTCCGGGTTCTATAGTAACAACCATATTCGCTAAGACCTCGGTATTATCCCGGGGTGAAAGACTGGGGTTTTCATGAATGCAGAGACCCACACCGTGGCCTAATCCATGCCCGAAATTTTCCCCATAGCCTTTTTCCGAAATAAAAGAGCGAACCCGGTCATCTATCTCCCTTGCTGAGAGACCGGCTTTTACAGCCTCTAAACCCATTATTTGGGCTTCTAATACAATATTGTATATTTTTCTTTGTTTGTCTGAAGGTTGTCCTATTACCACCGTTCTGGTCATATCGGAACAATAACCGTTATAGATACAACCATAATCCAGGGTAACAAGATCCCCTTTTTCAATTATTTTTTCCGAAGCCACACCGTGGGGTAAAGCAGAACGTTTACCGGAAGCCACAATGGTATCAAAAGATACTCCGTCGGCCCCCTGAGACCTCATAAAAAACTCTAATTCCAAGGCTATCTCCCGTTCCTTTATTCCGGGCTTTATTATACCCAGGATGTGGTCAAAAGCTTTATCGGCAATTTGGGCGGCGTTTTTGATATTGGCAATTTCCTCGGCATCTTTAACCAGCCGCAAACCTTCGATAATTCCGTCTTGAGGATAAAGCTCAATAAAAGATAATTGTTTTTCTAATTCCCGGTATTGTTTATATGCTACATAATCACTTTCCAGCCCCATATTTTCCACGGGCAGCCTTTTGAGCAACTGCTCCAAAGTCTTAAGCCAGGGGTAATCGTGTTTGACAATTTGAAAGGAAGGGGCCTGTTTAGTTGCCTGTTCAATATATCGAAAATCGGTTAACAGAAAATTTTGTTTTCGGGTGATTAATAAAAATCCGGAAGTTCCGGTAAAACCGCTTAAATATCTACGGTTTACAGGAGACATCACCAAAAAGGAGTCTAAACCCAATTCTTTCAATTTTTTTTTCAGTTTTTCGATCCTGGGAAGCATGACTATCTTCCAACCCCTTTAAGTCTAGAAACAGCAATTCTCAATGCCATCTCATATCCTAAATAACCAAAACCGCAAATCTGGCCCTCGCAGACAGGGGTCAACAAGGATACATGCCGGAAGGGTTCCCGAGAAAAAATATTGCTTAAATGAACTTCAATGGCAGGAATACCGACAGCCTCAAGGGCATCCCTGATGGCAACACTGGTATGGGTGTATGCAGCGGCATTAATTATCAAATATTCATAAACACCATAAGCCTTTTGTATCTGGTCAATAATTTCCCCTTCGTGATTGGACTGGAAAAAATTAATCTCAGCCCCTAATTCTTTTG
Source organism: Clostridia bacterium (assembly GCA_012720075.1). Taxonomy (GTDB): domain Bacteria; phylum Bacillota; class Peptococcia; order Peptococcales; family BICA1-8; genus JAAXZE01. The sequence goes on along the minus strand of JAAXZE010000135.1, from coordinate 3,808 downwards.
CCAATACAGAAAGCTTTTCATGGATTTCGGGCAGGGTCATATTACCATAAATATCCGGTCGGCGGATACCCAACATATTCAGATTGGGTCCTTCAATTACCATTATTTTCATGCATATCACCCCACCCCAAAATATTATCATAATAATCGGATTTTGAACAGATTTAAGTCCCACTGATACTAATATTTTTTATTCTAACGGTAGGCGCACCTTTCCCTACAAAAAATGTTAAATCATTGCCGACTCCATCGATATTGGCCAATAAATCCTTGATATTGCCGGCAATGGCAATGCCCCTTACCGGAGTGGTTAATTCCCCATTTTCAATCCAGATGCCCGATGCTCCTAAAGAAAAATCTCCGGAAATGGGGTTTGCCGTATGCATTCCCATGACATCAGTTACATATAACCCTTTGTCAATTTCTTTTATTAATTCTTGAGGGTCAATTTGTCCTGCTTGCAGGTAAAAATTAGTGGTTCCTATTTCCGGTGTTGATTTATAAGTACCCCGGACACCGTTACCGGTTGATTCAACTCCCATTTTTTTGGCGGTATAGGTGTTATGCAAATAGCTTTTCAAGATACCGTTTTCAATTAAAACAGTTTTCGAGGTGGGAACACCCTCGCCATCGAAAGGAGCCGATAAAACACGGCCTTCCATTTGACCGTCATCTATTAAGGTGACCAATGGGCTTGCCACCGGCTTATCAACCTGATCCTTAAAAAATGATTTGCCTTTATCCACGGCTTCCGCCGAAAGGGCAGGGGAAATTATCCCCAAAAAATTGGTGGCAATATAGGGTTCCAAAACCAGGGCAGCCTTTTGGGAACCGACGGTTTTGGCTCCTAACAATCTCACGGCTCGGCTTCCTGCTTCCTGTCCTATTTTGGCAGGATCAAGCTCAGCATATTTTAAACTGTACTGCATTCCGAAGCCTGTCTGGCTTTCATCCTTTTCTACGCCGACAACCAGAGCATAGCCGCCACAGTAGGCCCCTTGATAATAGCCTTTTAGACCTAAAGAATTTAAAATCCAAACTTCATACTCGGAGTCCTCATACCCCGCCCGTTCTGTTATTATTATCCTAGGGTCATAAGCCCGGGCCGAGTTTTCTATTTCTTTGGCCAATTCAATTTTTTCATCAACGGTTTTCTTTGGTATTTGACTATCATATAAATCCAGCTGAGGATACTTTTCTGCCTTAGAGGGCATAACCAAATTATCATCCCTACCGGTATAAAAGGAATTATCCAAGGCTTGATGAATTACCTGGTCTATAGCCGTAGGACCAAGATCTGAAGTAAAAGAAAAACCTATCCGTTTATCTTTAAAAACCCTGACTCCCAAACCCCGCTCTTCAGCCAGTTTAATGGTATCGGTTTTTTGATTAACCACCTGAATATTGAAATCCTTTGCTTTTAAAATATAAACTTCTGCTTGATCGGCCCCAAGTTTCAAGGCCTTTTCCACAGCCATTGAACCCAATTGCATTAAATCACTGACCATGGCCTAAACCTCCATCGGTAAATTTAACTTTTTGTAGTATTTTTCTCTCTCCGTACTAATATTCAATAAACTAGATTTCTTTTAAAGGGCATATTTCACACCGGGGAACGTTTTTACAGATATTGTGACCTAAAGCCACTATTTGCGCATGATAATCATTAAAAAGCTCCCTATCCGGGGGAAGGTTGTTCATAAAAAAACTCCGCATCTCATCATAACCGGCGGTTTCCGATAAAAGACCCAACCGGCTGAATATTCGTTTGGTATAGGCATCCACCACAAAGGTAGGCAGTTCACCGGCATAAAGCAAAATACTGTCGGCGGTTTCGGGACCAATGCCCCAGATGCTTAATACTTCCTTCCGCAAGTTTTCCAAACCTTTCTCCCTTTTTAAAAAAGCATCCACATTGCCCTGATACTTTTCTATTATATGGCCGGCCATTGCTTTTAGTTTTTTGGCCTTCATATTATAATACCGCGAAGGACGAATTAGTTCGGCAATCTCTTCCAATGGGGCCCGATAAATATCTGCAGGTTCAAAGCAACGGGCATTTTTTAAATTCAATATTGCCTTCTCAACATTTTTCCAGGAAACATTCTGGGTAAGAATGGCCCCGATAATTATCTCCCATTTTGTGTCGCCCGGCCACCAGTTACGATGGCCGAAATGGTTTAAAAGCCTTTCATAGATTTTTAAAAGTAAATCTTTCTTTTTCACAATAACCCTTCCCCGCAAAAATACATTATATAATTAATAGACAATAGCTTTTCGCTATTGCCTAGATTCTTTTTATATGAAAATCCCGGGCCAAATTTGGTCCGCTGCCGCCGGTCCCCCCCACAATCAATTCTTTAATTTTAATGGTGGGCTGGGCATCGGATACCGGAACCCCCTGGCCGTCTTTACCACAGGTACCAATGGCAAAACCTAAATCATTGCCCACCATTTCCACCATTTTCAATGTCTCCGGTCCATTGCCCGTTAAAGTGGCACCTCTTACCGCATCGGCAATCTCACCGTCTTTTATCAAATAACCTTCGGCAACATCGAAAACATAATCACCGGTGGTAGTATTAACCTGCCCTCCGCCCATTTTTCTGACCAGCAGACCGTTTTTTGTGGATTTGATAATTTTTTCAGGGTCATCTTTGCCGCTGGCAATATAAGTATTGGACATTCTGGGAATCGGTCTTTCTTTATAAGATTCTCTGCGGCCGTTGCCGGTGGACTCTTTGTTATCTTTTTGGGCTGTTAACCTGTCATACATATAACCCTCTAATATTCCGTTCTTAATTAAAACATTTTTCCTCCCCACGGTTCCTTCATCATCATACCGGTAGGAGCCGTACTTAGATTTAATGGTAGAGTCATCAATCACGGTAATCAAAGGGGATGCCACCTGGGTCCCAACTTTTTTTGCATACACTGATAAACCTTTTTGGGCCAAATCTGCTTCCAAACCATGTCCGCAGGCTTCATGGACCATGGTTCCACCCGCTTCGCCGGCTAAAACTACCGGCATTTTCCCGCTGGGACAGGGTTTGGCCTTTAACATTAAGAGAGCTCTTTGGGCAGATTCCATACCCATATCTTTCGGATCCCGTTCTTTAAAAATCTCAAAGCCGGTGGTCCCTCCCAAAGAGGTAAAGCCGGTCTGAATAACGTTGCCATCGCTGGCAATGGCATTGCAAACAAAGCGGGTTCTAATTCGTTGGTCTTCCACATAAGTCCCTTGGCTGTTGGCAATGGTAACCTTTTGTTTAACATCGGAATAGCCTACGCTGACTTGCTTAATTTTGTCATCAACGGAACGGGCAGCCTCATCGCATAACCTTACTTTTTCTACTTTGTCATCAATGCTGACTTTGTCGGGAGGTATCTCAATATCTATTTCCAACAAAGGCTTAGGGGTCGTAAAATCCAAAGTCATGTTTTTTTTGCCGCCCAAAGAGGCTTTGGCCGCTACGCGGGCCAAATTTTTTAAGCTTTCCGCCGTTAAAATATTGGTATAGGCATATGCAGTACTATCACCGGAAATAACCCTTATTCCCGCTCCGGCATCAATACCGGCGTTAATCCTTTCGATTTTGCCGTCTTCACAGCCAATTCCTATGGATTCTTTATGCTCAATAAAGATTTCTGCAAAATCTCCTCCGGTTTCCAGAGCAATATCCAATATTTCTTTTAGTTCCCTTTTATCCATTAATTACACCCCAAAACTTAATAATTGTTTTGCTATTAATTGTATACTTAATTATTTCCGGTTATACGCTGGGATTTCTTTCTTTATTGTTGAACC
>JAAXZE010000134.1 GCA_012720075.1 Clostridia bacterium | reverse complement strand
ATGATATGCACGATCAATTGTTGCCTTTAAAAGATGAACAGGATGGAGTAATTGCGGAAATGGGAGGCTATGCCCGGTTATTCAGCGCCATTTTGGCTGAAAAACAAAAGGACCCGGACGCGATAGTGGTGGATGCCGGTGATTTTTCCATGGGAACGCCTTTTCAAACGATTTTTAAAACCCATGCGCCGGGACTTAGGCTTATGGGCAAAATGGGCTATGATGCAGTAACTTTTGGGAATCACGAGTATGACTATCGGCCCCAAGGCCTGGCAGACAGTCTGAACTCCGCTTTGGAAAGGGGAGAAAACCTGCCTCCAATTGTTCAAGCCAATGTAAATTTTCCCGCCGGGACGGGAACTTAACTCCTTCGCTGAAAAACTTAAAGCAGGCTTATGAGGATTATGGAGTCAAAGATTATTGTGTTATTGAACGAAAGGGAGTAAAAGTGGGGATTTTTGGTCTTATGGGTGTCGATGCGGCCATCAAGGCACCAATGGCGGAGGTTGAGTTTACCGATCCCATCCGGAGCGCCCGGCGGGTAGTAAAAGAGTTAATAGAAAATGAAAAGGCGGAATTGATTATTTGCCTTTCCCATTCAGGAACGGTGCCGGAAAAGTCCCATTCGGAGGATGTTTTTTTGGCCCAAAAGGTACCTGAAATAGATGTCATAATCAGCGGTCATACCCATCGAAAGCTTTCGGAACCCATTTTGGTGGGAAAAACCATTATTGCTTCTGCCGAAAAAAGCGGAAAATATTTAGGTGTGATCAAGATATCCCAGAATGGTAATTCCGGTTGGAAGCTAAACAGCTACCATTTGCAGCCAATAGACGGGCGAATTCCGGAAAACTCTTTAATTGCGAAGGAGATTGCCGGCTATAAAAAAATGGTGGATGAAGAATATTTTAGTTTGTTTGACCTAAATTTTGAGCAAATCGTGGCTTTCTCACCTATTAACTTTAATACAGTCAACAAGATTAATGAAAAACATGCTGAGGAGCCCTTGGGCAATCTCATCAGCGATGCCTTTGTTTATGCCGTAAAGGAGGCTGAGGGGGAGGACTATGTTCCCGTTGATGCGGCCATTGTCCCGGCGGGAACGGTGCGAAGCACTTTTTTTCAAGGGTATATCACTGCCGGAGACGTTTTTAGTGTCAGTTCTCTAGGGATAGGACCCGATAACATTCCGGGTTATCCATTGATCTCAGTGTATCTTACCGGTAAGGAATTAAAAACCGCCTGTGAAGTAGACGCGTCCATTGCTCCCTTTATGAAAGCGGCCCAATTGTTTATGTCCGGCCTTAATTATACTTTCAATCCTCATCGATTGATATTCAATAAAGTAACTGACGTTTATCTTGAGAGACCCGACGGAACTACGGAGGAGATTGATGAAGAAAAGCTTTACCGTGTTGTTGCAGGGCTTTATACCGCTCAAATGTTGTCGGTAGTCGGGGATAAATCCTTGGGTTTGTTTTCAATCGTGCCTAAAACAAGGGAGGGGACCCCTATTACCGATTTTGAAGCCCATATTATTAAAGATAAAAAGAATAATGCCGAAGTAAAAGAATGGTGGGCCCTTTGCCAATATCTGCAATCCTTTGAAAAAGTAAACGGGGTCCCCCAAATTCCTAAGTATTACGGTGAAACTCATGGCCGGAAGGTTGTCGACAATAACAAGCATCCTTGGGCGTTATTAAATAAGCCCAACGGCATTGCCTTAGCGATTTATGCTGTTGGTTTAACTATCTTAATGTTAATTAGCTTTTTGGTCTCTATTGTTTGGAAGAAAACCATAATAATAAAAAAATCGAGCCTTTGGAAAAAATTATAGGAAGCAGAGAAAAATTTAAAAAGCTTGGCCCTTCGGGGAATAGTACTGTTTTTTTGTCAAGAGAAAATAATAATATTCACATATTCGAAGAATTGGCATATTTTTCAGTAATCCCAGTATAGTATATTAGACAAAGCATAGTGTATCATCTTTGGAAAACCAAGAAAGGAGAAAGAAATGCTTCCATATGACTTTTTAATCAAAGGCGGGCGAATAGTCGATCCGGCCAATGACCGTGATTTTATCGGAGATCTGGCCATAAAGGGAAGCAAAATAGAAAAAGTAGAAGAAGAAATTGACTATCGTTTAGCCAGACAGATTATTAACGCCGAAAACAAAGTAGTAATGCCTGGAATTATTGATACCCATGCTCATCCATATAAACCTGGAATTGAAGGAGCCGGCTATAAAATGCTTATTAAAGCAGGGGTTACTACAGTTGTTGATTTTCAGGGCCCGGCGGAAAATATTATCAGGGAAATCGGAGAATATGGTTGTGGTTTAAATATTGCCATTCTGGAGGGGATATTCCCCGGGCAAGGTTTAGAAAAGAATGAGGCAACCAAGGCTGAATTAAAAAAGTTAATCGCCAATGCTTTAGATAAAGGGGCCATAGGTGTTAAAATTATCGGCGGCCATTATCCTTTAACGCCGGAAACTACCTATAACATTATCCATTTAACAAATGACCTGGGAGGTTATGTAGGTTTTCATGTAGGAACCACAAAGACCGGCAGTAACATTCTTGGTTTGGAAGAAGCCATCCAGCTTGCAGAAGGGAGACCGTTACACATAGCTCATGTCAATGCTTACTGCAGAGGTTTGGTTGAAGAACCTTTGTCTGAATTGCAAAGGGCTATGAAACTTCTTAAGAATTCTCCCAATATTATCTCAGAGAGCCATCTTGCACCTTACAACGGTTGTGACGGAAGAATTGATGAAAACGGGTTGCCTAAAAGTCACGTCACCCGCAATTGTTTAAAAGCCCTTGGCTATGAAGTCAGTAGAGAAGGCATGGAAAAAGCTATGTTGGATGGTTATGCCGGAGTTTACGCTTTGGTAGGCAGCGAAATGACTTATTTATTCGGTGAAGAAGCAGTAAAAAGATGGAAAGAAGAAAAAACCATTGTGGGAACCTGTTTTCCTGTCAATTTACGATACTCTGCCCTTGTCTGTGCTATGGAGAAGGATGACGCCGGGAATTTTGTGGTTGATGCCATTAGCAGCGACGGCGGGGCAATACCTCGTAATTTTATTCTTAGCTATGGAATATTGTTGATAAAATTCGGAGGATTGACTTTTAAAGAATTTGTTCAAAAAGTATCGTGGACACCGGCAAAGATGCTGGGCTTAGAAAATAAAGGCCATTTATCTCCGGGGGCCGATGCCGATGTAATAGTGGTCAACCCGGACAATGGAGATGTGGAAGAAGTTTTAAGTAATGGACAGGTGTGTATGGCTTCTCATATAGTTTTTGAGCTTCCGGGCAAAGTACTGACTACTTCAAGGGGTGTCCAAAACTTGAAGAAAAACCAAGTGCCTTATGAAGTTATTGATTTAAGCAAAAGCCTTTATCTAAAAGGAAAGGGGGAAAGAAAAAGGGAGTCTGTTATTAACTAAAATTTTTTTTTAATTAAAATTATGTGAAAAAGGAGGTAATCTATGAAGAGAAAAAATCGGATTAAATTTCTGACTCTTTTAATTATTCTGATTTTTGGACTGACTGCTTGCAGCGGAGGCCAGATTCAAAATGCAACTTCTCAATCACCCCCGTCACAGACGGGGGAGCAAGAACCGGTTTCTTCGGCTCCTAAAAAGGGAGGAACTTTAGAGGTCGTTATTGATGCCGACCCCCCCACTATTGACCCCCACAGTTCTACAACCACCCTTACTTTCGTTGTCGGTTATCATATCTTCGAAGGTCTCTATACTTTAGATGAAGAATTTAAACCTATATCCATGTTGGCTCAAGACCTGCCTCAAATAAGCGAAGATAACCTCACCTATACCATAAGTTTAAGAGAGGGATTGAAATTTCACAACGGAAAAGCAGTAACGTCCGAAGATGTGGTGGCTTCTCTAAAGCGGTGGGGGAGTTTAAGCAGTTATGGTAAAACACTATTTCAAAATTTAGACAGTCTAAAGGCTATTGATGAGAAAACTATCGAATTAAAACTAAAAAGCCCCAACGGAACTACCCTGGTAACTTTGGCCATGCCTAACGGAGGTGCATTTATTTATCCCAAGGAATTGGTTGAAAAATATCCGGATAAACCGCTGGAGGAGTTTATTGGGACAGGTCCCTTTAAATTTGTGGATTGGAAACCCAATCAGTATATTCAATTGGTCAGGTTTGACGATTATCAGCCTTTAAATATTCCTGCCACCGGATTTGGCGGGGAAAAGATTGCCTATGTCGATGAACTGCGGTTTATTCCCATATCCGATGAAATGGTAAGGATAACCAGCGTTGAAGGCGGCGAATATGATTTTGCCGATTTTGTACCTGTTGATGAGTACCAAAGGTTAAAAGACAATCCCGACATCGTTGCAGTTGCTTCCGCTCCCAGGGCTTGGTTTGCTTTCAACTTTAATAAACGGGCGGGAATTATGAGTAATGTAAAAATGCGGCAAGCTTTTTTAGCTGCACTGGATATGGAACCTATTTTGGCGGCCGGTTACGGTGATGAGGCCTTCTGGCGAGTTGACCCCAGTATTATGTTAAAAGAACAGGTTTGGTGGTCCGACGTTGGCAAAGAAAAATATGACCTGGGTGATATTGAGAAAGCCAAGCAATTATTGGCAGAAGCCGGCTATAAAGGAGAACCTATTGTTTGGATGTCCGGTCCTTTGGAGTATAACCTGTCTTTAGCGGCAAAGAACCAGTTGGAGAAGGCCGGCTTCAAGATTGACCTGCAAAGCATGGAATGGGCAACTGTAGCCGAACGGAGAAATAACCCGGAACTTTGGGATGTTTACAGTACAGGGGTTACCTTTAGACCCGACCCGACCATGATGGTAGTCTTAAATCCAAGTTATGCCGGTTGGTGGGAAAGTCCCAAGCTCCTTGAACTCATGGAAGAATTAGGAAGGGAAGGGGACTTTGAAAAGCGTTATAGCCTGATGGAAGAAATTCAAAGATTGTTTTATGAAGAAGTTCCAACGGTGAAAGTCGGCGACTATGCAAATTTAAGAATTATGGCTAAGAATGTAAAAGGTTTTAAAAATATGAACGAAATTTTCTTCTGGAATGTATGGAAGGAATAAGCAATTAATAGCTACCGGGAAATAAGCCCGGTAGCTATTAAACACTAAAGTAAGAAACGGGGGCTGATAAATGCTCAAGTATTTACTTAAGAGGCTCTTAGATGTAATACCGGTTATGTTTGTTGTTGGCATGATAGTATTTTTTTTAATGCATTTATTACCCGGAAACCCGGCGGCAATGATGCTGGGACCTGAAGCTACCCTGGAAGAAATTGAAGCTTTGAGTGAAAAAATGGGTTTAAACAGGCCCATTCCTGTACAATTTGCCGAGTGGATTTCTAACATTTTAACCGGGGACCTGGGAACGTCTATTTTTTTTCAAGGCCAGGCCGTTTCTAAAGTAGTCTATGAGCATTTTCAGGCAACACTGCTGTTGACACTGTTGGGGCTGTTTTTGGCAGTTTCTATAGGATTAGCGGTTGGTGTCATAGCAGCGGTTTTTCATAACCGGCTTATAGATAGAATAGTTATGGTTATCACCTCGCTGGGAGTTGCTATCCCCAATTTTTGGCTTGGCTTGATGCTGGCTTTAATATTTTCCATTATGCTGCCTATCCTGCCCCCGGCAGGGTATAAACCACTGAGTGCAGGTATAAAAGAATGCCTTAAATACCTGATTTTGCCGGCAGTTGCTTTGGCCTTCGGGCAAGCTTCCCTTTTGGCCCGAATGACCCGGGCAAATATGCTGGAAGTATTACAAAATGATTATATCCGTACAGCCCGGGCTAAAGGACTTTCCGAATTCAAAGTAATTTTCAAACACGGTTTAAAAAATGCCCTCATTCCCACTCTCACGGTAATCGGTTTATCCTTTGCCAATTTAATGGGAGGAGCGGTAGTAACGGAACAAATATTTAATATTCCTGGAATAGGCCGTCTACTGGTAAAATCGGTTTTTAACCGGGATTACCCTGTTATTGAAGGCATTGTTTTATACATTGCAGCGGCCTGGGTCATTATTAACCTTATTGTTGATCTTTTATATTGTTTGCTTGACCCTAGGATTAAATACTAGGAGGGGTGGTATGAGTTTCTGGAAAACTTTTTCCCGGAATAAAACCGCATTAGTGGGTGCTGTTATTTTGGTAGTTCTGATATCAGCCGCAATTCTGGCTCCATTGATAACACCCTTTCCTCCCGATTATATGGATCCGGCCAAAAGACTGCAGAGTCCCAATGCAGTAAACTATTTTGGCACCGATCGTTTTGGCAGGGATTTATATACCAGGGTTATCTATGGCTCACAAATATCTTTGGGCGTAGGTCTAAGTGTTGTAATATTAACAACTACTCTGGGAATTATTCTGGGTTTGGTTGCCGGGTATTATCGCACCTTTGATGAAATTCTGATGCGGATTTTGGACGGCATGATGGCTTTTCCTTCTATTATATTGATGATTACCATTATGGCCGTTTTAGGAGGTAAACTCATAAATGTTATAATTGCCCTCACCATTGTCTATACGCCCCGGATGGCTCGGGTAGTCAGGAGTGCTGTTTTAGTACAAAAGGAGCAGCAGTATGTGGAAGGGGCCAGGGCTTTAGGCGCCGGTGATTTGAGGATAACGGTTTTGCATATCCTGCCTAACTGTGTTGCGCCCATTATTATTCAGGCCACCATGATTTTTGCCTATTCGGTATTATCGGAATCCTCCCTTAGTTTCTTGGGTGTTGGAGTTCCGCCGGAGATACCCAGTTGGGGCAATATCTTAAGTGACGGAAAGGTTTACTTGCGCACTGCTCCCTGGATTACAATTTTTCCGGGTATTACAATAGCCATCTGTGTATTGGCTTTAAATATGCTGGGAGATGGGTTAAGGGATATTCTGGACCCCAAAATAAGAAAAAGTGAAGGTTAGGGAGAAAAATATGAGTGATTTTTTATTAGAAGTAAAAGACCTGGAGGTTGTTTTTAATACCAACGAGGGATTGATAACCGCTGTAAATAAGGTATCCTTCAGGATTAATAAAGGGGAAACCGTTGGTTTGGTAGGGGAAAGCGGTTGTGGAAAAAGTGTTACTTCCCTGGCTGTTATGAGATTACTGGCTGCTAACGGGAAAATTAAAAGCGGCCAAATATTATTTAACGGTTCCGACTTATTGTTAAAGACAAAAAAAGAAATGAGAAAAATAAGGGGCAATGAAATCTCCATGATTTTTCAGGAACCCATGACTTCTTTAAACCCGGTAATTACCATCGGAGAACAGTTGGAAGAAACTATTAGACTACATCAGAAAGTAACCAAAAAAGAAGCCATTGAAAAAAGTATTGAAGCTTTAAAAATAGTGGGAATTCCTTTGCCGGAAAAGAGGATCAAAGAATATCCCCATCAACTTTCCGGAGGAATGCGACAGATGGTTATGATTGCCATGGCTTTGGCTTGCAACCCCAAATTGTTGATTGCCGATGAACCGACAACCGCTTTGGATGTTACCATTCAGGCCCAGATTTTGGACTTAATGAAAAAGCTGAAAAAACAATTTTCCACCTCAATTATGCTAATTACTCATGATTTGGGTGTTGTAGCGGAAATGGCCCAAAGGGTGCTGGTCATGTATGCCGGAGAAATTGTGGAAGAAGGTCCTGTCAGGGATATATTTCAGAGACCTCTCCATCCCTATACTGAAGGTCTGCTTAAATCCATTCCCAGAATTGATAGGAAAGATAAAGGCAGGCTTCATGTTATTAAGGGAACGGTCCCTAACCCTTTAAATATGCCGGCAGGATGCCGTTTTAGCCCCCGGTGCATTTATGCCGAAGAATTCTGCTTTAATAAAGCTCCACAATTGCTGGAGAGGGGCCCGGGTAGGCTGGTTAGCTGTTGGAAAGGGGGAAGGGATAAAAATGAATAACCTGTTGTTACAAGTCCAGGGTCTAAAAAAGTGGTTTCCTGTGGAAGGAAGTTTTTTTAAAAGCGGCCACAAATATGTAAAGTCTGTCGATGGAGTATCTTTTAATATAAATGAAGGCGAAACCTTTGGCGTTGTCGGGGAAAGCGGCTGCGGCAAAAGTACATTGGGTCGAACCATCCTCCGCCTGTTGGAGCCGACGGAAGGCAAGATTATTTTTCACGGGCAGGATATAACCTTGGTCAAACGTAAAAATTTACAGAAATTGCGGAGAGATATGCAGCTTATTTTTCAAGACCCTTATGCCTCTTTAAATTCCCGCATGAATATCGGTAAAATCCTTGAGGAGCCATTGATTATTCATAAAATTGGTGACAAAAATGAAAGAAAAGAGAGAGTAGAATACTTGCTGGAAACAGTAGGCTTAAGCAAGGAAAGCAGGTTTAAATACCCCCATGAGTTTAGCGGAGGCCAGCGGCAGCGGATAGGCATTGCCAGAGCTTTAATTCTAAACCCTAAACTAATCATCTGCGATGAACCGGTCTCTGCCCTTGACGTTTCCATTCAATCCCAGATATTAAATTTGTTGAAAGAGTTACAGGAAAAGTTTAATTTAACATATATTTTCATATCCCATGATTTAGGAGTGGTAAATTACATCAGTGACCGGGTGGCGGTAATGTATTTAGGAAAAATTGTTGAGTTAGCCCCTAAAGAAAAATTGTTTGTCAATCCTGTGCATCCTTATACTAAAGCCCTTTTGT
>JAAXZE010000133.1 GCA_012720075.1 Clostridia bacterium | reverse complement strand
GTCCTTGTCGCTCCATGCGGCAAACCAAGGTTTGAGTGGCTTGGAGTTTGCTATAGGAATCCCGGGGACTGTCGGGGGTGCTATAGTGATGAACGCCGGCGCCCATGGCAGCGGTATGGCGGACATTGTAACCAATGTGACGGTCATGGATAGAGGGGGTAATTTTTTTGAACTCACTAATTCGGATTTGGAGTTCAGTTACAGATCCAGCAAGCTTAAAGGTAAAGAATACATAGTTATTGAAGCAGTCTTTAAATTAAAAAATGGTAACGTTACGGAAATTAAAAGTAAAATGGATGCTTATCTGTCTATGCGCAAGGCTAAACAGCCCTGGCAATACCCTAATGCCGGCAGTGTTTTTAAAAATCCTCCCGGCGATTCGGCCGGCAGATTAATAGAAGCCATAGGAGCAAAAGGCTGGCAAATAGGAGGTGCGCAGGTTTCCCAAATACACGCAAATTTTATTATAAACCGTGGCGGGGCTACCTCTCAAGATGTCTTGGCTCTGATGGAAAAAGTAAAAGAGGAGGTTAAGCAAAAATTCAATATTGTGCTTGAACCAGAAGTACTGATTTTGGGGGGATAATTGTGGAGAAATATATTATCATGGGTGGTATTCCTCTTTCTGGTTCCGTTAAAATAAGTGGTGCCAAGAACGCCGTATTGCCTATACTGGCAGCTTCACTGCTTTCTTCAGGCGTCACGACAATCAATGATGTGCCAAGGCTTAAAGACGTTCAAGTGATGAAAGAGGTTTTAGAATTTTTAGGATGTAGTGTTGAATGGTCTGGGACAACAATGAAGATTGACGGTTCTAAAGTAAGTTCCATTGAAGTTTCCGATTTTTTGATGCGGAAAATGAGGGCTTCCAATCTAGTCATGGGTCCTCTTTTGACCAAGTTTGGCATGGCAAAACTTAGTTTTCCCGGCGGTTGTGCCATTGGATCACGACCCATGGATTTGCATCTAAAGGGTTTGGCAACTATGGGAGCTAAAATTGAAGAAAGGTTTGGTTTTATTGAGGCCGTTGCCCCGGGCGGTCGTCTGGAAGGCAGTGAAATCTGTTTAGATTTCCCTAGTGTTGGGGCGACGGAAAACCTAATGATGGCCGCCGTATTGGCAAAGGGAAAAACGGTCATATCCAATGCGGCCAAAGAACCGGAAATAGTTGAGTTGCAGAATTTCTTGAATAAAATGGGAGCAAAAATTAGTGGAGCAGGAACCGATGTAATAACTGTTATCGGGGTGGATGGACTTTCTTCTACCGAGCATACAGTTATTCCCGACCGTATTGAGGCCGGTACCTTTATGACAGCGGCAGCTATAACCAAAGGAAATATCAAAATTCTCAATGCAAATATAAGGCACATGGAAGCCGTTGTGGCCAAATTACGGGAGATGGGGGTTAAAATTATTGAGGAAGCAGGAGGTATAAGGGTTATCGGTACTGATAATATAAAGGCAGTGGATGTAAAAACTATGCCTTACCCGGGTTTCCCCACCGATATGCAGCCGCAGATCATGGCCCTTTTGGCTGTGGCCCATGGCACCAGTATTATCAGTGAAAACATCTTTGAGAACCGTTTTAAGCATGTGGATGAGCTGCGCCGAATGGGCGCAGATATTAAAGTAGAGGGAAGAATTGCGGTTATAAAAGGGAAAAGAAGTTTAAGCGGAACCTTTGTTAATGCTTCCGATTTGAGGGCAGGAGCCGCTTTGGCTATTGCCGGTTTAGGCGCGGAAGATGCAACCATTGTTGATTCAATTTATCACATTGATCGGGGTTATGAGAATTTTGAACAGAAATTAAGGGGTTTAGGAGCGAAAATTATTCGTGTGACTGAAACTAATCGTACGGGGATTAAATAACGTAATCCCTGGAAGATTGGTTAAGACAAAGGAAAAATAACCTCTTCTGAGGAGTGAAAAACCTGTAAAAATGCAGGTTTTTCCTGGCAGAAACCTTGGACAAGTTATAGCGCCATTTGCTATAATATGTTGAAGGATTTTTTTATTTTTTGGCAAAATAGGGTGAAACAGGATGGCTAATGCCCGGGAAAGTATCGGAAGGACTAAAAAGAGGCGCAATAATTTCAAATTTAAAGCCCCTGTCGTGTACTTGTTTTTGGTGGCAGTAGGTTTATATTTTTTTATTCATTCTCCGGTTTTTAATATAAAGTACATAAATGTATCGGGAACCAATGTTTTGGAAGAGGAATACGTTTTAAGTCTTAGCCAGGTAAGAACCGGGCAAAATATCATGAAGATTAAGAAAGAAGAAATTATTAAAATAATTTCGGTACACCCTTTTGTTAAAGATGTGCAGGTAAAACGTCGTCTGCCAAACACCCTGGAAATTGAGATCATTGAGCGCAAGCCGGTTGGGCTTTTGGTATGTCAGGACGGGTTTATTCAGGTCAGTGAAGAAGGGTATTTCCTTTCTTTAGTCCATGATATTGGAGATTATACCTTGCCTGTAATAAGCGGCGTTTCTTTGGATGAATTGCCGGGCCCCGGTCAATTGATTAATAATGCCGGTTTAAAGGTAGCCTTACAGATAATTAAAGAGAGTCCGGCAAGTCTATTAGAAAACATTGTAGAATTAAATATCAAAAATGAAAATCATATTTTGGCCTATACCTTGGAAGGAATAGAAATAAGGTTGGGCTCAATGGATAATATTTCGGAAAAGATAACGGATTTGGAACAAATTATTGAAGATTTCAAGAAAAACGGAATTGATGGAGAAAAAATAGAGTATCTCGATCTGCGTTTTGTGGGACCGCCGGTTGTTAAAAGAAAATCGTAAAAATATTCCCATAAAAAAAGGGAAAATTCCCGGACATGTTGAATTTAAAGATTGATAAAAATTGTTCTTTCAATAATTAGGAATACATAGTTTTAGTCGGAGAAAGGGGTTGTAAGCTTCATGCTGGAATTTGATGTTGATATTCATCAGTTTGCCCAGATAAAAGTAATTGGTGTTGGCGGCGGTGGAAGTAACGCTGTTAACAGGATGATAACGGCCGGATTAAAAGGTGTGGAATTTATTGCAGTAAATACCGATGCCCAGGCTTTACACCTATCCCAGGCAGAAGTGAAGTTGCAAATTGGTACAAAATTAACCCGCGGTTTAGGTGCAGGAGCTAACCCCGAGATTGGTAGAAATGCGGCAGAAGAAAGTCGAGATGATCTTATAAAGGCGTTAAAGGGTGCAGATATGGTTTTTGTTACCGCCGGTATGGGCGGAGGAACAGGAACCGGTGCTGCTCCCATTGTAGCTGAAGTTGCTAAAGAAGTAGGAGCATTAACAGTTGGGGTTGTAACCAAGCCTTTTTCCTTTGAAGGCAGAAAACGTTCTCAACAGGCTATAGCCGGTATTGCTAATCTAAAGGAGAAAGTTGATACTTTGATTACCATTCCCAATGACCGCTTATTGCAGGTAGTCGATAAAAACACATCCATTAATGAAGCTTTTCGTATAGCTGATGATGTTTTGCGTCAGGGTGTTCAAGGCATTTCCGATTTAATTGCTGTACCGGGATTAATCAATTTGGATTTCGCCGATGTAAAAACCATTATGCAAAATACCGGTTCGGCACTAATGGGAATAGGAATAGCCAAGGTAGAAAACAGAGCGGTAACTGCCGCCCGCAATGCTATATCTTCGCCTTTACTGGAAACATCCATTGAGGGAGCTAAAGGAGTTCTTCTCAATATTACTGGTGGTGAGGGATTAGGTCTCTTTGAAGTTAATGAGGCCGCTGAAATTATTGCCGAAGCTGCCGACCCCGAAGCGAACATTATTTTTGGGGCGGTTATTGATGAAAAATTAAAGGATGAAATTAGGGTAACGGTTATTGCTACCGGTTTTGACCAGCCTAAAGAAAAATCTGTTGAAGAAAAGATTTCCTTAAAAAATTTCCCCGCCGATGATTGGACTATTCCTGAGTTTTTACGGAGAAGATAATAATTAGTCATTCATAAGAATAAAAAAGGATGCTTTAATTATTAGAGCATCCTTTTTCTTTTAGCCAATGGCCTTTATTCCTGCCTGGTTCATTTTTTCTATTTTCTTTTCTACTTCTTCAAGGATGGTCAACATTTGTTTGGAGAGGTCCAGGGCCTTATTGTAAAAATCATGGGCTTCGTTTTTCTGATTTCTTTTAACGGCACTAATTACCTTATCACCCATATTATGAAATTCATGGTGAATTGCATCTATTTTCCGCCATTCTTCGATTATTTCCGGATGGTTGATTTTAATAGCATGATAAAAATGCCCAAAAGCACATTTTCTGGAGTTGGTTTGAAGGGGATAGGAGCGCATTTCCACAACGATTTTTTTAAGCCCCTCCAGCCATTTGCGATGAGCTTCTCTGGCCTTTTTAATTACCTCCAAAAGTTCTTCATTTGTTACAGCATGAATGCTGCTGCTTAAGCCCTCAAACATTTTAGTGACGATTTCGGAGAGACGGTTATCCAAAATAGAAATTTTCTTGGCAAATTCTACACTCTGCGTGGCTTCGTTGTGTATGCTCTGAGTCATTTGACTAAGCCGTTCGGCATCGCTGCTGGAGGATTCCATGGCTTGGTTTATTTCGTCGGCGGCTGTTCTAATTTCCTGCATGGAAGCATTTATTTCTTCTACGTTTGTAATAACACTTTTCAGCATTTCAACATTCCTGGCCACAGTTTCGGAAACCGTTTCTATCTTTTCGCTCATTTGTTCAGTGGAATTCAAAGTCTTGTCCAGGCTTTCCTTGCCGTTTTGGGCAGCTGTATATATACTATTTACAAACTGTTGCATTCCTTCCAGGTTTTTTTTGGTATCATCGGCTAATTTCCTGATTTCCTGGGCTACAACGGCAAAGCCCCGACCGTTTTCTCCGGCTCTGGCCGCTTCTATGGCCGCGTTTAAAGCCAGAAGATTAGTTTGGTCGGCAATAAGCTTAACACTATCCACAATTTTACCGACCTCGGTTGCCAGTTCTATTAATTGCTGGATATTTATACTCATGGTTCCGGTATTCTGTACCACATTTTCTTTTAGTTTTTGGACTTCCATCAGTAAGCTTATGCTTTCATCATTTTTTTGGGCCAGTATACCGGATTCCTCTGCCAGATTATTCAAGGTTTCGGAGGTTATATCGATAGAGTGATTTACCTGATTCATGCTGGCAGTGGTCTGTTGAACAATAGCTAGATTGGATTGACTTAATGAATCCATTTCCTCGGCAAAGTCCATCAATTGGTGGGATATATGGGTCATGCCTACGTCGAAACTGCTCAAGTCACTTAAAATATCAAGGATTTGTTTGGCAGCTTTGGACATAATCCCTTCATTTTCCAGGAGAAGATTAAAAGTGCTAAGAACCTTGGTATGTAGCGGGTATTGGACAACGGGAGCCTGTACATCTTTTCCTGCCAAGTGATTTTCCACATACCGGACGATGTTTTCAGCTTCTTCACAGGGCTTCTTTCCTGAATTTTTAAAAAACATCAAATTCACTCCTTCCCAATGGTGAATGCGATAATCACCATCATATATACCATGTAAGTTTATTTTTAAAACATTTTTCCTTTCTCAAGGCAGAACCAAATTAGCCCAAAAAATCCGGCGGAATTGACCAGGTTGGTAAGCATATTAAAAATATGGTAAAATGAAAAAGAAATTTATAAGAGCCGGTCGGCAGACCGGTTTCGGTTTGTAATATGGGGAGGAATTTTATTAAGTTCCCCAATCATTTTCTTTGAGTTAAAATAAAATGGGAAGAATTTAACCGCAAAAAATGATGAATAGATTTATAAAAAAAGGAGATGTTTTTTTGAGTTATTATCGAGGAGCTTTTGGAGGAAATATAGCTTTTTCATATTTGAAAAAAAATGCTCCGGTTACCATGGGCATAATAATAATTAATCTGTGTATTTTTATCTTAAGTTTGCTTTTAGGAATTCACCAATGGACAATCTTAAAAGGAGGAATGGCCCCAATTGATTATGTACTGTTTTCGGGAGAATATTGGCGTTTTCTTACTTCTATGTTTATTCATGATGACCTCCTGCACGTCGGCTTTAATATGGTAATTCTTATGCATGCCGGGGGATTTATTGAGCCTAGAATGGGGTCGAAAGGCTTTTTAGTCTTTTATTTGGTAGCCGGATTACTGGTTTCCTTTTTTACCGGTTTGTTGAGCAGTGGCCTGTCCATAGGGGCTTCAGGCGCTCTTTTTGCCGTACTGGGTTATATTTTATTTTTTGAATTACAGGCCAGAAAAAGAGGTATGGCAACTTACAGCATGATTGTTCCACTGGTGGCAGTAAATATTGTCTTTACTTTACTTATTCCTAATATAAGTACCGTTGGTCACTTGTCCGGCCTGGCCGTTGGCTATCTCTATGCCTTTTTGAAATGGAGAAAATTACTGCTAATGAAGTAATAAAAAGCCGATTAAGACTTACTGAAGTCTTAATCGGCTTTAACAATTTATAATTTAATAGTAACAAATTAGATTTTGATGCATTGGTTACTATTTATATCGGCCTCAAGAACATTTTTTGTTTTAAGAACTGGTGATAGGATATTCGAAAATATGGAGTTCCCATCCGTTACTGTTTTTTTCTTGCTCATGTTGATACTTTTCGGCTTCGTCCCTGCTATTAAAAACCTTGTCATCGGATACGACGCCATTGGTATCAACCAGTTTGACTAAATATTTTTTAACCACCTTTTCACCTCCTGTCTATAATTATCCATATTTTCTCAGTTGTAGGCAGTTTATAAACCTTAAAGCTTATTTTCGTTTATTTCAAAATTATCAAAAAATTAATTTTCTTTTTTCTTGAACGCCTTGTTTTATAATAGTTTATGAAAAAAGACAGTATATTACAATACCATTTTTCAGATTTTTCAGTAATTTTAGATAGAAATAATTAATTGTCTGCAAAACTAATATTTATAAAGATGTACAATTGAAATAATTATTTCCACTATAACCCGGGAGGCTATGGATAAAAATCCGGTAAAAGTATAATGCTATTTAAAAAACTAAAAGAAAGGAAGGATGAAATGAAGTTTATCCATGACCTTATCAGATCATTTTTTAATGAAACAGTAGACAAGGGTCTGAGTCGGGTTTACCACGATAAGTACATCGAAAATCTATTTGAAATGGTTCCGGCCGGCAAAAAAGTTGGTATTATTAATCTGGTTGAAGTATTGATGCGGGCAGTCCAAGGCTCACCGATTTCTCGTCCTCTGGGCAGCCATCTTCAGTTTTCGCCTTGGGATAAATTATTGTTTAATCCCGTGCATCTATTTCGTTTTCCTATAGAAGAAAATATAAAAATTGATACATCGGTTACCATTGGTAAGAACAGAAAAAAACCGTTGACTCTCTCTATACCCATAATAATTGCCGCTATGTCCTTTGGCGGGGCTTTGAGCAAAAGGGCTAAAATGGCTTTGGCCAAAGGGGCTTCCCTTTCCGGTACGGCCACAAATACGGGGGAAGCAGGTCTTTTGCCGGAAGAAAGGGAAGAAGCCAAGCTTTTAATCGGCCAGTACAACAGAGGCGGCTGGCTTAACAGCCCGGAAAAATATAAACGGTTAGATGCCATTGAAATCCAACTGGGACAAGGGGCCCAAGGGTCCAGTCCTCAAAGAACAAAAGCTGAAAATATTGGTGAAGACTATCGGGAGGTTTTTGAACTGGCCTCGGGGGAAGATGCGGTGATTCATTCCCGATTGCCGGGTATTAATAATAAAGAAGACTTTATTCAATTAGTCCGTAAGCTAAAAGATGAAACCGAAGTGCCCGTTGGTTTAAAAATAGCAGCCTCCCATCACTTGGAAAAGGAATTGGCCATTGCTTTGGAAGCGGAAGTAGATTTTGTAACTTTAGACGGGGCTGAAGGAGGAACCCACGGCGGGGCGCCTACTTTGCAGGATGATTTGGGATTGCCCACATTATTTGCCATAAGTAGGGCCGCAAAATTTTTCAGCAAAAAAGACGTATTTAAAAAAATAAATATTATCGCTGCGGGAGGGCTGGTTACGCCCGGACAAATGCTTAAAGCCATGGCTTTGGGGGCAGATGCCGTATACATCGGCACTGCAGCCGTTATGGCACTTATCAGTGAGCAGGTGGTGGAATCTGTTCCGTTTAAGCCTCCGACAAGTATGGTTGTTTATTCAGGCAAAATGACCGATCAACTGGATATTGATACCGGAGCCCAAAATCTCCACAACTTTTTACAAGCTTGTGTCAAAGAAATGGAGATGGTAGCTGTTTCCATAGGCAAAACAGCCCTTTCGGAAATAGATAAATCGGATCTTTGCTGTCTTGATCCCTTTTTGGCAAAAGCAACAGGCATTAAACTGGGATATGTATCCGACGAGGAACAGGAAATATTTTTTAAGGAAACATATCCATTTTAGCTTTTGTTTTCAGTGATTATAGCTTCAAATTAAAGGCCAGTAATCGATGATGGCTTTTCTTGGCTATCTTTGATGTTTGGCCTTTTTTAATTTAGTGTTCATTTAACGATTAATAAAAAGTACTCTTCATTTTACCAATCCCATTTATCGTGTTGTTATACCTTTGTTTTATTAGCCCCTTATTACTTTCTGTAGTCTGGATTTAAAACAGATAAGGTATAATAAAATGTATGAATTCAAGTAAATTTGGTGGGGAAAAAATGAAATATACATTTAAGGTCGGAGAAAAGGTGAATATAGATGTTTCAGGAAAACAGCAAGAAGTAACTATAACAGGTAGAGGAATGGATAAATGTCGGCTAATCTATTTTTATGATGATGATAAGGGTAATACTAAATATTTTTATGAGGACCAGGTATTGGAAGATGGAGAAAATTAGTAAAAATAATTCCTATAAGACTATTGACATTGACGTAACGTAAAGGTGTAGGGTAAAACTATCAGGGGGTGACACCATGGAATATACGGTGCAGAAGCTGGCAAGTCTTGCCGGGATAAGTCCCAGAACCCTAAGGTATTACGATGAGATTGGGATTCTCAAGCCGGCCAGAATCAATTCCGCGGGATATCGAATATATGGTTCAAAAGAGGTTGACCGGTTGCAGCAGATTCTTTTTTACAGGGAGTTGGGTGTAAGCCTGGAAAGAATAAAAGAATTGATTACTGACCCTCAATTTGACCCGGTAATCGCGCTGAAAGAGCATCGGGAAAAGCTTCTGGCCAAAAGAAAACAGTTGGATAGTTTAATTGCCAACGTCGAAAAGACAATAGCCTTATCGGAAGGGAGAATAACCATGAGTGACAAAGAAAAATTCGAAGGTTTCAAACAAAAGATGATTGAAGAAAACGAAAGGAAGTATGGAAAAGAAATCAGGGAAAAATATGG
The DNA here is from genome assembly GCA_012720075.1 of Clostridia bacterium. Classification (GTDB taxonomy): domain Bacteria; phylum Bacillota; class Peptococcia; order Peptococcales; family BICA1-8; genus JAAXZE01. The sequence goes on along the minus strand of JAAXZE010000133.1, from coordinate 19,815 downwards.
CGAAGAACAGGTAGAAAAATCTTATCAGATATTCAAAAACATGACTAAAGAACAATATGAGGAATATGAAAGGCTTAATAAAGAATTAATGGTAACTCTGAAGAAAGCTTTTGCCACAGGAGATCCAGCGGGAGAACTGGCCCAAAAGGCTGCCGACTTGCATCGTCAGTGGCTGACCTTTACTTGGGGTAATTACTCCAAAGAAGCCCATGCCGGTGTGGCTCAAATGTATGTTGATGATGAAAGATTTACCGCTTATTATGATAAGGAACAGCCTGGGCTGGCCAAGTTTTTGAGGGATGCTGTGTTGGTCTACACCGGAGAAAAATAAAAAGTTTTCGTTTTTTCGGCTGTCTAATATTGCTAAAGAGGAAGGACAAACCAAAATAATGGAGAAATATTTTCCCCAAAATTTATGTTTAATAATGAGGAGAAAAGATGGAGAATCTGCACAAGGGACATCGTAAACGGGTCAAGGAAAGATACCTCAAGGAAGGTTTAGATGGTTTTGCCGATCATCAGGTATTAGAGTTATTATTGTTTTATGCCATTCCCATGAAAGATACCAATGAATTGGCCCACCGAATGATAAAAGAATTCGGCAGTTTGGCCGTGTTGTTTGAAGCCCATCCCCGGGAAATAGCCCGAAGATGTGGTGTTACTGAAAATACAGCCATTTTGATCTCTTTGATTCCTTCCTTATCCCGCAGGTACTTTCAAGCCCGGTGGGGCGACAGGCCCATATTAAACAGTTCCCAAAAAGCCGGACAATACGCCGTTGGCCTTTTTGCCGGCAGAACCTATGAGGCGTTTTATCTAATTTGTTTGGACACCCAGAACAGAGTAATCCATGCAGCCCTGGTTCATGAAGGGACCATTAATGAGGCCCCCGTTTATCCCAGGATTATTGTGGAAACGGCTTTGCGGCATCAGGCCCATAATGTTATTTTAGCCCATAATCATCCGGGCGGAAGTCTTAATCCTTCCCAGGCCGACATTGATGTCACCGAAAAGATTAAAAGGGCCCTTGAACCTATTGATATAAAAGTAATTGACCACATAGTAGTGGCCGGCGAAAGATTTGTCAGTTTTGCCGAGCGAGGCATTATTTAAGGGTAATGCATGAAAGGTAAGGATTAAACGATCCTTACCTTATATTTTTTGAGCCAAATGTCAACCTGGATTAAATAGGCCAATAACTGGGGGCCGGTCATTAGCTGCCCAAACCAAGGTTGAGTAAAAGCTTTTAAGTCTGTTTGCATAAGTTCTTTTATATAACTGACATTTACCAGTTGCGGCAAAAGAGAATCCCGGTCATTTAAAATCGTCATAAGTTTTTTTACTACCGCGTTTAGATAGCTGGGGTTATGGGTTTTAGGGTAGGGGCTTTTTTTCCTCCAGAGAATTTCTTCCGGTAAAAAACCTTCCATTGCTTTTCTTAAAAGACCTTTTTCTCTATTAAGATAAAATTTCATCTCCCAGGGAATGTTCCAGACATATTCTACAATCCGATGGTCGCAAAAGGGAACCCTGACCTCCAGGCCGTTGGCCATGCTCATTCGGTCTTTACGGTCTAAGAGGTTTGCCATAAACCAGGTAAAATTCATGTAAAACATGGCCCTTCGTCGGTTTTCTAAAAAACTCTCACCTTCTAATCTCGGAACTTCGGCTAATGTTTCTTGATATCTTTTTTGGGCGTAGGCTAAAGGGTTAATTAGAGTTAATAACTCTTTGGAAAGAATTTTTTCCCGCTCCTGAACCGCCCGCAGCCAGGGGAAGTTTTCCAGTTCCAAAAGGTCGCTTTTATAAAACCAGGGATAACCTCCAAAAACCTCATCGGCGCATTCGCCGGACAAAGCTACGGTGGCATTCTTCTTAATTTCTTTACAGAATAGGTAGAGTGAGGAATCAATATCAGCCATACCGGGAAGGTCTCGAGCTATTACTGCCTCTTCTAAGGCTTCCACAATTTGTGGGGTATCAAGCAATACCTGGTAATGTTGGGTATTCAGGGCTTTGGATGCCTGCTCTACCCAAACACTGTCGGAGTTAGGTTGAAACTCAGAAACTTTAAAAAATTTTTCATTATCCACATAGTCAATAGAATAGGTGCTTAGCCGTTCTCCTTTATTATGACAGTGAATGGCTGCTATACTGGTAATGATGGAGGAGTCCAATCCCCCTGATAAAAAGGTGCAGATAGGTACATCGGAAACCAATTGTCTTTCAATTGCATCAATGACCAGTTCTCTGACTTTGGCAACGGTTTTTTCAAAACCGTCTTCGTGGGGTTTGCTTTCCAGGGACCAGTATTTTTGGACCATAAGACCTTTTCTGCTGAAAGAAAGGAAATAGCCGGGGCGTAGTTCCTTTATATTTTTAAAGACACCGTTGCCCGGTGTTCGGGAGGGACCCAGGGCAAAAATTTCAGCCAGGCCTTCTGCATCAATCAAGGGTTCAATATATGGATGGGACAATAATGCCTTTAACTCGGAACCGAATATTAAATTTCCGTCCGGTAAGGCATAGAAGAGAGGTTTTACTCCCAAGCGGTCTCTGGCTAAGAAGATACTTTCCCCATCCCAAACGGCAAAAACAAAGATACCGTTTATTTTATTTAAACATTCCGGACCCCATTCTATAAAACTCAAGAGTAGGACTTCAGTATCACACCGGGTTTGAAAGTGATATCCTTTGGCTATCAGCTCATTTCTTAACTCTTGGGTGTTGTAAAGCTCACCATTATAAATTATTATATATTTTTTCCCTCGGCCTTCGCCGGTCATAGGCTGGGCTCCGTTAGCGGGATCAATGACACTTAACCGACGGTGTCCCAGTAAGGCGTGGTTGCTTAAGTAAAAACCTTTAGCATCGGGGCCTCTGGGGATAAGGGTCTCGGTCATTTTTTCAATAATTTTTTTCTCCCCTGAAATGTCCCTGCTAAAATTAACCCATCCTGAAATACCGCACATAATTTTTCATTCCTTTCTCTATTGAAGTTATTAACTAAAAAAACGCCAGTAAAGGGGAAAAAAACCGCTTTTTCTGGCGCCTTTGCCGTAAAATATTCTTTTATGATTTTGCTGTTTTTCCTTAGTCAGTTTTTGGAAAGTAGCTCGGAAATAAAATGCCTTCTGTTTTTACATAAGTATTTATATGTATTTTGAGGATATTTTGGAACAAAATTATTAAGTTTTTTAAAAATAAAATTTGTTGACACAGCTTTTTGGTCGGCATATAATACTAATAAATAAAAGTTGTGCAATGGGGCACACTTATTTCGGACAATGACGTCCTAGGGAAAAGAGCGATCTTTTTCTAGGACGTTTTTTGTTTTGAAGGTGAGTTTATGTTTTATGGGAATAGTATTGGTAGCAATAAAAGAACAACAATTGAATCAAAAAGTAAAAAGTTATTTGAGCACCTTAGGTTTAGGTCAAATATATGAGGCAAAAGATACCGACAATTTAATTAGACTGGCACGAAAAATTTTACCTGAGTACATCATTTTTGATCCTGGCTCTTTTGGCCCCAATGGTCTCAAGGCCAGCAGAATTCTGGCCAGAGAAAAGATAGCCCCTATAATCTTCATTGTCAGTGAGGTTTTTTACAGGAGCAGTGTGGAAGATATCATTAACAGCGATGCCTATGCTTTGACCTACTTAACGGTACCCTTTAATGCTGAACAATTAAGAATTGCCATAACGACCACCATTGCTTCTTATAAGAAAATAATTGAGTTAGAAAAGAAAGTGATTAAATTAAATGAAAAAATAACCGAACAAAAGAAGATAAAAGAAGCCAAAGAATTGCTTATGAAGAAAAAGGGCTTGACCGAACCGGAGGCACACCGGTATTTGCAAAAACAGAGCATGGATAGTGGTGAGCCCATAAGAAAAATCGCCCAAAAAATAATTGATGAATTATTTTAAAAAAATATTGGGGACAATGACGTCTGTAAATCTGCCGGGGCAGGCAGTTTTATGGGCGTCTTTTTATTTAAAAATTTTTAGAACTAGAAAGGAAAGGGGATTTTAAAATGGAAAAATTTGCAAGTCATGTGTTTAATGATGCTGTTATGCGAGAGAAACTGCCTAAACAGGCCTATAAAGCTTTGAAAAAAACCATCGAGTACGGATTGCCTTTAAACGCCGATTTGGCGGAAGTAGTGGCAGGGGCCATGAGGGATTGGGCAGTCCAAAAAGGCGCCACCCATTTCACCCATTGGTTTCAACCGATGACCGGAATTACTGCAGAAAAGCATGAATCCTTTATTTCTCCTACCACCGACGGTAGGGTCATTATGGAGTTTTCCGGCAAAGAACTAATAAAAGGCGAACCTGATGCTTCTTCTTTTCCCAGCGGAGGTTTGCGTTCTACCTTCGAGGCTAGGGGTTATACCGCTTGGGATTGCACTTCACCGGCTTTCTTAAAGGAAGATGCCAGCGGAGTTACTTTGTGTATTCCTACAGCCTTTTGTTCATATACCGGTGAAGCTTTAGACAAAAAGACACCGTTATTACGGTCCATGGAAGCTCTTTCCAAACAAGCGCTCCGAGTTCTCAAGCTTTTTGGAAATTCCACTGCCACCAAGGTAGTCAGCACGGTAGGACCGGAACAAGAATATTTTCTTATTGATAAAAAATATTTTGACCAACGTCCAGATTTGATTTTTGCGGGCAGAACGTTGTTTGGGGCTTTGCCTCCTAAGGGGCAGGAACTGGAAGATCATTATTTTGGCAGCATTAAAGAACGAGTTGGGGCCTTTATGAAAGAGTTAAATACGGAGTTATGGAAAATAGGGGTTTATGCCAAAACACAACACAATGAAGTCGCACCGGCTCAATTTGAGATAGCGCCCATTTTTACCAGTGCCAATATTGCTTCCGATCATAACCAACTTGTAATGGACACATTGAAAAAAGTTGCCAATAGGCATGGATTAGTTTGTTTGCTGCATGAAAAGCCTTTTGCCGGTATTAACGGTTCAGGCAAGCATGTGAACTGGTCCATGTCAACCAACGATGGTGAAAACCTGTTGGAGCCGGGCCATACACCCCATCAAAACATGCAATTTTTAACCTTCCTTAGCGCAGTGATTAAGGCAGTGGATGATTATGCTGAACTATTGAGGCTCTCAACGGCTTGCGCCGGTAATGATCATCGTTTAGGCGCCAATGAGGCTCCTCCTGCGATTATCTCCATTTTTCTTGGCGATCAATTGACAGATATATTAGAGCAATTGTGCAATGGCGGCGCTACCAATTGTAAGGTGGGTGGAAAACTTGAGTTGGGAGTCAGCACTTTGCCGCCTTTGCCGGCCGATGCCACGGATCGAAACAGAACATCGCCTTTTGCCTTCACCGGCAATAAATTCGAGTTTCGGATGGTTCCTTCTTCTATCTCGATAGCAGGACCCGTTTTCGTGCTAAATACCATTGTTGCAGAAAGCCTGTCTTATATTGCCGACAGATTGGAAGGGGCTCAAGATTTTACTGCGGAACTCCAAAAGGTGCTTAAAGAAATTGTACAAAAACATAAACGTATTATTTTTAACGGCAACGGTTACAGTGAAGAATGGGTTAAGGAAGCAGAAAAACGAGGATTGTTAAATTTAAGATCAACCGTTGATGCACTTCCATATTTTATCACTGAAAAAAGTATAGCTTTATTTGAAAAACATGGAGTATTGACTTCCAAAGAGATAAATTCCCGGTATGAAATAGTTTTGGAAAACTATTCAAAACAAATTAACATCGAAGCCCTGACAATGCTGGATATGGCTAAGCGTAAAATCTTGCCTGCCGTAAATAGCTATGTAACAAGCCTTGCATCATCCATTTCAATTATTAAAAATGCGGTAGCTACTGCCGATACCGGAGTACAGGAAGAAATGGTTTTAGAAATTTCCGGCCTTTTAAAGGAACTAAAATCCAGAATAGACCGGCTGGAAAAGGTTACTTTGGAAGCAAAAGAATTGCACGATGATAGTTTGGCCCAAGCAGCTTATTACCGGAATGAGGTATTAACGGCAATGAATGATTTAAGGGAAGTGTGTGATAAGTTGGAGGTATTGGTGGCTGAGGAATTGTGGCCGTTCCCCACTTATCAACAAATGCTTTTTAAACTTTAATTAATAAATTTTCGTGAATTTAAGTAAAAAGCGGTTTAAGATTAATATTCTTAATTGTCCTATAGATGATTAGGGAGAGAACGGCCCTTGCGCCGTTCTTTTTCTTTTTTCCGGATCATGCCCCGGGAAAAAAAGGAATCCCTGTTATATAACACTGTATACAATATTTCTTTAGTGTATACAATATTTCTTCGCCATTAATATTGTTTCTTTGTAAATACTTACTTTATAATGATTTTACAACAAATAAAAACATTAATAACTGTTATAGTACACTTCTCCGTGGTAAAATTGAATCTTTTAAACCAAAGGAGGTTTAATCAATGTTAAAAGAAGGCCAAATCAGAATTCCTGCAGGATGTGCAATAAGTGGGATTATGAATAGAAAAGGTGAGGTTTTTTCCGGACGGGATATCATAAAATCCATTGCTTTAATGCATGAACGTTCAAACGGCTTAGGAGGGGGCTTTGCTGCTTACGGGATTTATCCTGAATTCAAGAAATACTATGCCTTTCATATATTTTTTGAAAATAAACTGGCTAAACAGGAAACAGAGTTTTTATTGAAAAAATACTTTCAGATTGATTATGATGAGGCTATTCCGACCAGAAAAGTATCGTCTATAAAGAAAAGCCCCATTATCTGGCGCTATTTTGCAAAACCCAAAGTGAATCGCTTAATAGCCCATGAGGCTTCGGAAGCTGAATATGTGGTTGAGTTTGTTATGAAGGTAAACAGTGAAATAGAAGGAGCCTTTATTTTTTCCAGTGGTAAGAATATGGGGGTCTTTAAAGGAGTAGGCTATCCGGAGGAAATTGGGGATTTCTTTAAAATTGATGAGTACAAAGGTTATCTCTGGACCGCCCATGGACGATTTCCGACAAATACTCCAGGCTGGTGGGGAGGAGCCCATCCCTTTACCCTCTTAAATTGGTCCGTGGTCCATAATGGTGAAATATCGTCCTATGATGCCAATAGAAGGTATTTGGAAATGTACGGCTATAAATGCACTTTAATGACAGATACGGAAGCCATAACCTATATTTTTGATTTGTTGCTAAGAAAGTTTGGGTTGCCTTTAGAAAGCGCCGTAAATATTGTGGCGGCTCCTTTCTGGTCAAATATAGAAAGGATGGAGCCTGAACGAAAGAAGCTTATGAAGTCTTTACGGGCTGTCTTCGGCAGCCTCTTAATAAACGGACCTTTTTCCATCATTTTGGGCGGAGAAAACGGTTTTGTGGCCCTTAATGACCGGTTGAAGTTGCGGTCTTTGGTGGCGGCGGAAAAAGGCGACATTATTTATGTAGCCAGTGAGGAATCGGCCATCAGGGAAGTTTGTCCTAATCCCCACCGGGTTTGGGCGCCTCAGGGAGGAGAGCCGGTCATTGGCCTGCTTGAAGGCAAAGAAGGCATTTTTGATGTTGAAGATGATGGTTTAGCGGAAGAAGAGATCTTACAACAATCCATAGCCTTATAAGAAGGGAAGTTAAAAGATGAGCCTAGATTTTGCGACACCAATGTTTTTAATTGAAAGGAACAAAGAACGCTGTTTCAATTGTCAGATTTGTATCCGGCAATGTGCCAATGAAGCCCATAAGTGGGACAGTAAAAAAGGACAGGTTTATTCGATAGATGCCAATTGTGTAAACTGTCACCGGTGTGTTTTAATGTGCCCAACCCGGGCTTTATCGGTAAAGAAATTCCCTTGGGAATTCCGCTATAATGCCAATTGGACTCCCGAAGCTATCAGACAGGTGTATTTGCAAGCCGAAAGCGGAGGAGTCTTGTTGACCGGCATGGGTAACGACAGACCTTATCCTGTATATTGGGACCATATGCTTTTAAACGCCAGCCAGGTTACAAATCCTTCCATAGACCCTTTACGGGAGCCTATGGAATTGAAAACTTATCTGGGCCGCAAGCCCGATGTTTTAAAAATAAAAAAAGGAAAAATTTTGGAAGAAATGCCCCCCCAATTAGAATTGGACGTCCCCATCATGTTTGCGGCTATGTCTTTTGGTGCTATTAGTTTAAACGCTCATAAGTCTCTAGCGGCTGCGGCCAAAAAAATGGGCACCTACTGGAATACCGGGGAAGGGGGGCTCCATGCGGATTTAGTTGAGTATGGCTCCAATACCATTGTTCAGGTGGCTTCGGGACGTTTCGGAGTAAACCGGGAATATTTAAACGTCGGAGCGGCTATTGAGATTAAAATCGGCCAAGGCGCCAAGCCGGGCATCGGAGGCCATTTGCCGGGAGAAAAGGTGGGAGAAGAAATCTCCAAAACCAGGATGATTCCTCAAGGCACCGACGCATTATCACCGGCACCCCATCATGATATATACTCTATTGAAGATTTAAGGCAGTTAATTTTTTCTTTAAAGGAAGCTACCGAGTATACTAAGCCTGTTTTTGTCAAAATAGCCGCTGTTCATAATGTGGCTGCCATAGCTTCAGGGATTGTCAGAGCAGGGGCTGATGCGGTAGTTATTGACGGCTTCCGGGGAGGTACCGGGGCAGCCCCGCTGAGAACCAGGGATAGCGTAGGCATTCCTATCGAATTTGCTTTAGCGGCTGTGGACACCCGTTTGCGAGAAGAAGGCATCCGCAACAAAGCCTCCATAGTTATAGGGGGAACCATTCGAAATAGTGCTGATGTTGTGAAAGCCATCGCGCTGGGAGCTGATGCTGTATATATCGGCACTGCGGCTTTATTGGCTTTAGGGTGTCATATCTGTCAAAAGTGTTATACAGGAAAATGCAACTGGGGCATTGCCACCCAGAATCCCCAGCTTACCAAACGCCTCAACCCCGAGATAGGCCAGGAACGGCTTACAAATTTATTAAAAGCCTGGGCCCATGAAATAGAGGAGCTGATGGGCGGCATGGGGATTAATGCCTTAGAATCATTGAGAGGAAATCGCCTGATGCTAAGAGGAATTGGATTAAATGATCGCGAGTTAAATATCTTGGGCATAAAAGCTGCAGGGGAATAGAGGGGATTTCGATGACTGTTTTAATTGATGCAAAAGGATTGCATTTTGAAGAGCTCAACCAAAGGATTAGGAAAACCTTGCAATCAGGTGCAGAAAAAATAATAATTGATAATGTTAACGGGCAGCGCTATATTGGAGCTGGAATTAAAGGAACGCAAACTTTAATAATAAACGGCATTCCCGGCAATGATATGGCTGCATACATGGATGGTTTAGAATTGGTCGTTTATGGTAATGGCCAGGATGCCATAGGTAATACAATGAATAAAGGCAAAATTATCATTCATGGTAATGCCGGAGACACTTTAGGTTATGCCATGCGCGGAGGCCAGATATATGTGAAAGGTAATGTGGGTTACCGGGTTGGTATTCATATGAAGGGTTATCAGGACCAAATACCTGTTGTTGTCGTTGGAGGCAAGGCCGGAGATTTCTTTGCCGAATACATGGCCGGCGGTATCCAAATCCTTTTGGGCTTAAATCTCAAAGCTGGTGAAAGAATAGTAGGGGACTTTTGCGGTACCGGAATGCATGGCGGAGTGATTTATTTGCGGGGAAGAGTGGAAGAGCATCAAGTCGGCCGGGAAGTAAAGATTGTGGATGTGGAAGCCGGCGACCTGGAAATAATAGCCAAGCATGTGAAGAATTATGCCCAATATTTTAATATTGATTTTCAGCAGGTAATGGCTAAACCATTTGTTAAGCTTATTCCTTATAATAAAAGACCATATGGCAATTTGTACACCAGTTACTAATCTATCCCCCATCTCCTTAAGCTAGGAAACCTGAGCAAGGTTTCTTAGCTTTTTTTCTAGACAATCATAGGGAAAGAAAATAGAATAATAGATAGATTTGGGAAGACAAGTAATTTTTGCTAAGACTGAAACCAAGGGAGGGGCAATAGTGAACTTTGATCCTTTAGAATATCCCTATCAATCCAGAAGAACGGCTGTATTTGCCAAGAATGGTATGGTAGCTACTTCCCAGCCTTTAGCAGCCCAAGCAGGTCTTGAAATTCTAAAAAAGGGAGGTAATGCCGTTGATGCCGCTATAGCAACGGCGGCTTGTTTAACCGTTGTTGAGCCTACTTCTAATGGGATAGGTGGAGATGCCTTTGCTCTTATTTGGGCCAATGGTAAATTACATGGCCTAAATTCCAGCGGACCGGCTCCGCAAGGCATATCTATTGAAATAATTAAAAGCCTGGGTTATAAAGAAATGCCCCACCGTGGCTGGATACCGGTTACTGTTCCGGGTATACCTGCTGCCTGGGCCGCTCTTTGGGAAAGATTTGGAAGGCTGCCCTTCCCGGAACTTTTCGCTCCGGCAATAAAATATGCCCAAGAAGGGTATCCCCTTTCACCTATTTTGGCCAAGTACTGGAAGAAGGCTGTCCAAAACTTGAAAGATGTCTTCCGCGGGGAAGAATTTGCACCCTGGTGGGAAACTTTTACCGTTAACGGTAAAGCACCGGAGGCCGGAGAGATTTGGCGCTCTCCTCAACATGGCCGTACCTTACAATTAATCGGTGAGTCTAAAGCAGAGGCTTTTTACCGGGGGGAATTGGCGGAAAAAATTCATGCTTTTTCCGTAAAACATGGGGGCTTTCTGAGAAAAGAGGATTTAGCGTCTTTTCATCCTCAATGGGTTACCCCCATTAACATAAATTACCGGGGTTATGATGTATGGGAGATTCCGCCAAACGGGCAGGGTCTTAATACCTTAATGGCTTTAAACATATTGCGGGGTTTGGATTTTCCCGGTAAGAATTGGGTTGATACTTATCATAAACAGATTGAGGCTATGAAACTGGCTTTCACTGATGGCAAACATTATATAACCGATCCTAAATTTATGAAGGTAACTGTTAAGGAACTGCTTTCGGAAAATTTTGCAGCAGCGAGAAGAAAGTTAATCGGCGATACTGCTTTAACTCCTTTGCCTGGTACCCTTCCTAAAGGAGGGACGGTGTATCTGGCTTGCGCCGATAAGGAAGGAAATATGGTTTCTTATATTCAAAGCAATTATTCTGATTTTGGCTCCGGCATTGTTATTCCTGATACAGGTATTGCTTTGCAAAACCGTGGCAGGGAGTTTTCCTTAAACCCCGAGGATATAAATGCTTTAATGCCGGGGAAAAAAACCTATCATACAATAATCCCCGGATTTTTAACAAAAGATGGGGAGCCTGTGGTGCCTTTTGGAGTAATGGGTGCCTATATGCAGCCTCAAGGTCATTTACAGGTGATTATAAACACCATTGATTTTCATTTGAATCCACAGGCTGCTTTAGATGCGTCCAGGTGGATGTGGCACAGTGCAAAGACCGTGTTCGTTGAGCCCCATTTTCCGGACCATCTGGCCCAAGCTTTGGAAAGGAAAGGACATAATATCATTAAAACCATAGATGAAAATGGTTTTGGCCGAGGTCAAATCATTTGGCGCAACCCTCAAACCGGAGTTCTGATTGGGGGAACGGACCCCCGAACCGACAGCCAGATTGCTTGCTGGTAATAACTATAAATGGAGTGATTTTGCTTGGATATCAATTTACAAAAGGAAATTTTCTTGAGTTTTTTTCGGGCCGGAATGTTAGGTTTTGGTGGAGGCCCGTCGTCCATTCCATTGGTTCACAATGAAGTTGTTAAAAGAAACCGGTGGATGGACGACGATGAATTTAGTGATATTTTGGCCATAGGCAACAGCCTGCCAGGACCCATAATTACCAAAATGGCCGGTTACATAGGTTATAGAATTGGCGGAGCTGTGGGTTTATTTAACGCCGTCTTGGCTTGTGTTATTCCGACGGTGTTGATTATGGTTATTTTAGTTGGCTTTTTAGCCAGCAAGCAGGATTCCCCGATTATTATGGGAATGACCCAGGCTGTAACACCGGTGGTGGGAGTAATGCTTTTTTCTTTGGCTTACTCTTTTCTTTCAAAAGCCAAATCCAGTTTAGGATGGCTGGTTACCATAGTTATCGGGCTGGTCAGTCTCTTCCTTTATCAATTTATGAATGTTCATCCGGCCTTTGTAATCGGGGGTCTTTTGGCCTATGGATTGTTAGGAGGAAAGGTAAATCTTAAAAATAAAAAGGAGAAACAAAAATGATAGTGTACTGGCAGATATTTTTAGCTTTCTTTATTCCTTCGGTTTTGGGTTATGGTGGAGGCCCCGCGATTATACCCTTAATTCAAAACGAGGTTGTTAATCATTATGGCTGGTTAACTCTGGAGAGATTTGGAGAAATACTGGCTATTGGCAATTCTTTACCTGGACCTATAGCAACTAAAATGGGCGGGTATATAGGTTATGAAGTAGGGGGAATTTTAGGAGCAGCCATCGCCCTTTTTGCCACCGTTGCACCTTCTTTATTGGCTATGCTGTTATTATTAGGAGTATTATATAAATTTAAAGATTCTCCTCGGGTAGTAAATATGACCGCATTAATTCGCCCAACGATCGGAGTACTTTTAGGGGTATTAGCCTATGAGTTTTTTGCCAGGTCTTGGAGGGCTTCAGGCTCTTTTCATACCTTTCTCTTAGTAATTCTAAGTTATTTTCTTTTGGAAAAACGGAAAGTACATCCTGCCTATGTTATAGCAGGTTCATTGTTATATGGTGCATTTATCATAGCTTAAGATTTAATAAACTCAAAAATTGGCGCAATCATCCTTAAAAAACTAATGGGTTTGTATATTTTAGTTTATTAATAAAAAGTAATCAAAAGATTAGAGGGCAGGTGGAATTTATTTTCATTTATCCGCTAAAATAAGTGTATAAAAATGAAAGAGGTGGCAGATCATGGCGCGACCACCTAAGCGTCGTCGTGTTGAATTTCAACCAACTTTTACATATTTTAAACCGGCTGGGATTCCAAAAAATGAATTAGAAGAACTTATACTAAATGTCGAAGAGTTAGAAGCCATCCGTCTAAAGGACAGGGAAGGTCTAGAACAGGTTGAATGCGCCCAAAAGATGCATGTTTCCAGGGCAACATTCCAAAGGATCTTGGTCAGTGCCAGAAGTAAAATAGCCGAAGCAATCATTGAAGGCAAGGCCATTAAAATTGAAGGTGGTAATTACCACTTGGAAGAAAATCAAAAAATTCAAAGGTGAATCCTGCAATACAAGTTTTCTCTACCTTTCAGAAACGGCGCCTCAGGAAAAAATAAGATGTCTAGAGTGGCAATTACATGTACATTGGGTTTCTGAAGTTATTTTTGATAAATAATAAAATGAATTTTAATTATGGGATTATTTAAATAGAAAGCGGCTGCTTTCTATTTTTTATTATCAAGATTAGCGAAATGTTTTTTTAATTTGCTTAAATTGTTCCTTTGTTAACTATGTCATTCAAAGTATAAATCTATTTATCATAATTCTAATAAAAACAATAAATTTTACTTTCCCTTCCAGTAAGCTTACAATAAAATTAACAGACAATTCGAAAAAATGGCGCAAATAATGCAAAAAAAATTAAGGAGGGTGATTAGAATGTTGTATACCAGGAGTGAAATTCAAGCATTTGTGGCAGGAATGAAAGAAGGTAAAACTTATTCCGAGATATTTGATGAACTATATCCCAAATCCGAATATCAGTGCATAATTGAATGTGCTTTAGAAAATAAGAATTCTTTCTCTTTAATTGATATAATTTACAATTATTTTATTAAAAAAGAACAACCCGTTTTACAACCGTGCGCAAAATGTTTAACAACTGTCGATTGAAAAGTTAATGGAGAAGAAGGAAATATTTATCATATATAGAACAATCAAATGAAAGAGGCCTACGAAAGCAGGCCTCTTTCATTTGATTCAAAAGGATTAATTGGAGAAGAAACAATTCTCTAAACTTATAATTTAAGGTTACTCTTAATCCTTTCTATTGCTTGCTCAGTTTTTTCCCTGGAACCAAAAGCTGTGAGGCGGAAATACCCTTCGCCGGAAGGACCGAAACCTTCTCCCGGAGTTCCTACGATATGGGCTTCTGTTAAAAGTTTATCGAAAAACTCCCAGGAACTCAAATTCTGAGGTGTTTTCAGCCAGATATAGGGGGCGTTGACACCACCGTAAACATCGAGTCCGATACTCTGCAAACCTTCTCTGATAATCTTAGCATTGGTCATATAATATTGAATGGTTTCTTTGATTTGTTTTTTCCCTTCCGGTGAATATACTGCTTCTGCGGCTTTCTGAACGATATAGGGTACGCCGTTAAATTTGGTGGTTTGCCGTCTATTCCACAGTTTATTTAACGGGTAAGCCTCGCCGGAAGCGGTATAACCCATTACGGTTTTTGGTACAACCGTATAGGCGCAGCGGGTTCCGGTAAAGCCGGCGGTTTTGGAAAAGGATCTGAACTCGATGGCTACTTCTTTGGCTCCTTCAATTTCGTAAATGCTATGGGGAATATCTTCTTCTTGAATAAAAGCCTCATAAGCAGCGTCAAAAAGAATAATGGATTTATTATCCCGGGCATAATCCACCCATTTTTTTAGTTCTGCTTTGGTTAAAGTTGTTCCTGTCGGGTTATTTGGCAGGCAAAGATAAATCATATCCACCTTTTCTTGAGGTATTTCAGGCACAAAATTGTTTTCGGCATTGCAGGGCAAATAGACAATATTTTCAAATTTACTGTCCTTATATGCCCCGGTTCGACCGGCCATGACATTGCTGTCTAAATAAACAGGATAAACAGGGTCGGTAATAGCAACGATGTTATCAATCCCGAAAATTTCCTGGATGTTTCCGACATCACTTTTTGTACCGTCACTGATAAATATCTCATCTACTTCCAACTGAATGCCCCGCGGTGCAAAATCATTGTCAATTATGGTTTGAATTAAGAATTCATAGCCCTGCTCCGGACCATATCCCCTGAAAGTTTCGGCTTTAGCCATTTCGTCCACAGCTTTATGTAAGCTCTCAATAACGGCGGGGGCTAAGGGTCTGGTGACATCACCAATTCCTAAACGAATTATATTTGCCTCGGGATGCTCTTTTTTATATTTGGCAACTCTTCTTCCGATTTCAGCAAAAAGATAACTTCCTGGTAACTTTAAGTAATTTTCATTAATTTTTACAGCCATTTTTTTACTCCTTTCATTATTAAATTATTAATTAATATTTTAGGGAAACTAAATCCGTTTTATTTGTTAATATATAAGTTTCTCCAACAAATTTCAATTAGATACTAATATTCAATCTTTTGTTAAATTATACAACGGTTTAGGCTATAATTCCAGTTTTGACCGAAAATTTTATTATTAACTGTTTTAATTTAATATAAGAAAAAGTATTTTATATTATATGAATAATATAAATTTATAATATAATATGTACTTATTACAGGAAAATTATGAGATATATAGAATTTTTTTATGTAGTTTAATTATGAACCAGGGACTGGAAGTTGATTAAAATATGAAATAATTCACAAAAATCTTCAAGGCAGTTTGGAGGACTTTGTGAATTTTTGAGCGAACTTAATTTAGGCCTTTTGCTGAATTAAGTTCTTAAATAAATTTTAGAAAAAGGGGGTATGAAAGTTGAAAAAAGACAAGGGAAATCCTGCGGAAATGGGATATCGACAACTGGAAAACAGGGGGATATCCAGGCGGGACTTTCTCAAACTGTGCAGCGCCACTTGTTTGGCTTTTGGCCTTGATCTGAATCTTGCTCCTAAAATGGCCGAAGCGGCAGCGGCTAAAATCACCAAAAAACCGGTAATCTGGATGCAGGGCCAGGGATGTACCGGTTGCAGCACTTCGTTATTATCTTCTCTTAATCCGGGACCGGAAAAAATCCTGCTGGAATTATTGTCGGTACGTTTCCATCCCACCCTTATGGCTGCTGCGGGAGAACAGGCTGTACAAAGCTGGGAGCAGTGTTTGGAGGAAGGAAATTATATTCTGATAGTGGAAGGCTCCATTCCTACCGCTGATCCACGTTTTTGCACAGTAGAAGGACACTCTTTTGAAGAGTTGGTTAAAAAAGCTGCTGCTAAAGCGGAGTTTGTAATAGCTGCCGGTTCCTGTGCCTGTTACGGTGGAATTCCCCGGGCAGGAATAACGGGAGCGGCCGGAGTTCAAGATGTATTAAAGAATGCAAAAGTTCTTAATCTGCCCAGCTGCCCTGTTAAGCCGGATCGCTTAATCGGTTCCATTCTTTATTATCTAAGTCATAATGAATTGCCTCGCTTAGATCAGGATAAGCGGCCTGTTGCTTATTATCGTTACACATTGCATGATAGTTGTTTTCGTCGGCTTCATTATGAAAAAGGCCATTTTTTAACAGACTGGAACAATCCTGAAACTCAAGATTGGTGTTTGTACTATAAAGGCTGCAAAGGAAAAGAAACTTTCACCAATTGCGCCAGTTACTGGTGGAATGATGGAGTAAGTTTTTGCGGAGCAGTTGGCTCGCCCTGCTCCGGCTGTAGTGAACCCAAATTTTACGATGAATTGGCACCTTTGTTCAGTAATCCTCAGGAGGTGAAATAAGTTGAGTAAACGTATAGTAATCGACCCCGTCACCAGAATCGAAGGTCACCTCCGGGTAGAAGTTATTGTTGAAGACGGTAAGGTAGTAGATGCCTGGACTAAAGGGACTATGTTTAGGGGATTAGAACAGATTATTCAAGGCCGAGATCCCCGGGATGCCGTTTATATTACTGAGCGAGTTTGCGGAGTATGTATGGCTTCCCACGGCTGGACTTCAGCCATGGCCGTAGAAACTGCCCACGGTGCCAATGTTCCAACGGCAGCCCGTTTAATCAGAAATCTTTTGGTTGGTGCTTTATGGCTTCATGACCATCCATTGCATTTCTATCACCTCTCTGCTTTAGACTATTTGGATATACTGGCTGTTAAGGATTACCAAGGCAATGATGCCCGTTTAATAGGTGTAAAAGAAAGGATAATGAAACTGGTGGATGGGGGAGATACGGCACCGCTCTTTCCCCGTTATGAACCTGATGAGTTTTCGGTTACAGATCCTGAGATTGTAACGACAGTCCTTTCTCACTACCTGCAAGCCTTGCAAATCCAGGCTAAAGCTAAAAAAATGTCGGCTGTTTTGGGCGGAAAACAGCCTCACCAGTCCAGTATTATTGTAGGTGGTGTCACGGTATATCCTACCGCGGAAAACATAAAAGATTTTAGAAGACTTTTGACGGAAGTTGTACATTTTATTAGAACCGTTTATGTTCCTGATGTTGTTTCTTTTGCTACCGGACCGTTATTACCCCTGGCTAAGTCAGGCTTTGGGCAAGGACCTGGTAATTACCTGGCTTATGGTGGATTTAATCTTGATGACTCAGGTAAAGAAAAGCTCTTTAAAGGCGGCTTTATCCAAAATAATAGAATTGAAAATATTGAAAAATTTGATGAATCTTTAATTACCGAGGCTGTAACAAATTCTTGGTACAGAGCGGCCGCTCCTGTCCATCCTTGGAATGGAACTACCGATGTTAACCTTGACAAACAAGGGGCCTATACTTTTATCAAAGCCCCCAGGTATAAAGGCCTGCCTGCCGAGGTAGGTCCGCTGGCCAGGATGTTGGTTTACGGTTACCGGCCCTTTAAGGAGTTAGTTGAAAAATACGAGATGAAGTTCGGCGCAGTAACTCGGCATTTGGCCAGGGCTCAAGAAGCTTTGATAGTTTGTGACGCAATGTTTAAATGGGTGGAAGAATTAGAGGCCCTCTTAGCCACCGGCAGAGTTAATATCCATGACGCCAATAGCTGGGAACCTCCTGTAGCCGGTAAAGGAGCAGGTTTGACCGAAGCTCCCCGCGGTGCCTTGGGCCATTGGGTGCAAATTGAAGATAAAAAGGTTAAAAATTATCAGATGGTGGTGCCTACCACCTGGAATGTATCTCCGAGGGATGATAAGAATATCCGAGGTCCGTTAGAGCAAGCATTAATAGGAATAACCGTTGACGAAAATAATCCTGTTAATGTTGTGCGGGTAATCAGATCTTTTGACCCCTGTCTGGCCTGTGCCGTCCACGTTATTGGTTCTAATTCCGAAAAAATGATCCAAATCTAAGGAAAGTGGTTTTACTTCACAGGAGGTGTAGTTCCTGCAGAAAAAAATTCTGGTGCTGGGTGTAGGAAATATCTTAATGAAAGACGACGGATTAGGCCCGGTGGTAGTGGGACAGTTGCAACAGGAGTACCCGGATGAAAGGGTGCAATATTTAGACGGTGGCACCTTGGGTCTGGATCTTTTGGCCTATGTGGATGATTTTAAACATTTATTGATAATAGATGCCTTGGATATAGGCAAAGAACCGGGAAGTATTTACTATTGGGAAGGTAAAACCTTAGACGGTTTTACCCGGCAGGTATCCGTCCATGAGGTCGGTGTTAAAGAACTCCTTAATGCTTTAGCTCTTTTGGATATAGATTTGGAAGTAACCGTAATGGGGATCCAAGTGGCTGACGTTTCCTGGGGTTTGGAACTGTCGGAAAAGGTCCAATCTTCTGTTCCTCTTCTTAAAGAAAAAATTATTAAGCGTATAAACCAAATTCAATAATTTTTACTAATATTAAAGGAGGTATGAATAATGGCTGATGAGAAAAAAACAATGTCAAGAAGAGCTTTTATAACCAATGGAGCCGTTGCAGCAGGAACAATTGCTATCGGTGGTGGATTATTAGGTGGTTTTAATTTTAATTCGGCCAAGGCTGAAGATAAAACAAACGCACCTGTAACTTGGCCCCTTCCCTTTGCTCCACTGGATGTGGAAAGGGCAAAGGTTTTAGGCTATCAAGGGTATATGGCCAATCAATGCTGTTATGGAGCATTTGATGCCGTAATGCAGCAGCTGAGAGAAAAGATAGGCTATCCTTATACGGCTATTCCTTCGGAAATTATGCTTTGGGGAGGTACCGGCGGCGCCGGGTACGCTACTCTTTGCGGTGCCTTGATTGGTGCTGCTACGGCCATTAATGTTGTTGTGCATCCAAAAGATGAGATGAACAAGATTGTTGAAGAACTGTTCAGCTGGGCCAGCACCTTTGAGTTCCCGCAATATATGCCCCCTGCCGGGAAAGCCGGTAAAGCGGAAGGTAAACTTCCTACCAGTGTCAGTGGGTCTCCCCTTTGTCATATTTCAGTAAGTAATTGGTGCAAGGCATCTAATTACAGGGCTGAAAGCAAAGAACGGAGCGAGCGTTGCGGTCGGCTAACAGCCGATGTAGCCGGTAAAACCGCTGAATTAATTAATGCTTATTTCAATAAAACTTTTGTACCTGCTCATAAACCGGCTGAGTCTGTTGGTGAATGTATGACATGTCATGGTAAAGGCGGTACTTTGGAAAATACCCGGGGCAAAATGGATTGTATCCAGTGCCATGATGATGTAGATCCCAATAATTTGCTGGATCATATTAAACAGGTTTGGAATTTAAAATAACCGGTCGAAAATAATTTATCATTAGTAAAAAAGTCCTTGCTCAAAAAAGAGCAAGGGCTTTTTTTATTACGGCTCTATGTCAAATATTGGGGTGGCAGGTATTTGATCAATACCTGTCATCTCTTTTTTTATGAACAGCAATGGAGGATTCTGGTTCGGAACCGGCTAAAGTTCCTAAAACCGAAGGCATTACGTTTAATTACCTTGATTTTATTGTTAAAACCTTCTATACAGCCGTTATTATAGGGAACATCAAAGG